>CAZABK010000065.1:0-16628 GCA_964483355.1 uncultured Verrucomicrobiota bacterium
GGGAGCCGACTGATGAGGCGCATCTGCAGCATTATCGAATCGGGTTTATGGCTTCCCTTGGCCATTGGTTTACGCTGGAGCCGGGCGAGGTGGTTGAGATGGAGGTGCTGTTCGGAATGATGAAGCCGCCGCGTTCCGGGATGTATCTGCTGATCGAAGATGAAGACGAGCAGCCCTATTATGCCCATAAAGAACTGGACGACGCGCCGATTCTGCCGGTGTTCCGCACGATGGAAATTCCGGAAGGGCTGAAGAATGAGCTCAAGTATCACACCTATCGCGAGGACGTGGACCTGGATGGCGGGGAGATTTTCAATGTACACTAAAAAGAGAGGAATCTTAGCCGGCGTGGTCGGGGGGCTGCTCCTGAGTTTCGCCGCCGGCGCCGCGCCGCAAATGCGCTACTGGTATACGCAGGACGAAGCGCGCTTTTTAGGGGAATATGAAAAGGAGATGATCGGTAAATATTTTTTCCGCGGCACGGATGGCCGGCTCTTTTCTGTCGCGAAAACCAATCTGACCGCCAGCGGCGTCGACTACATCAACGCGCTGCGTCCGGCCAAAGTGAAGATTAAATTTTCGAAGCGGGCGCATGAGCTGTCCGATTATCCGACGGAATATGATCCGGACACGCATGATGATCTGGAGGTGGAGATCACCGGGATTGTTGAGGTGCGCAAAGTTAGCAAGGCGCCCTATACCGGAACCCTGTACGGCGAGGTGTACATGATCGGTAAGGAGCTGGCCACGGAGGACTATCGCCTGTTTGCCCAAAAAGCGTTTAAGGTTTCCTTTCCCGGTTCCGAGAAGGTCTACAGCACTTCGCTGAGCAAAACGCTGATGACCTGGGATCCGGGGAATGGAAACAAGCGCGGGGCGGAATATGCCGGCTATGTGGTTGTCATCCGCGAAGCCAACGGAAACCTGATTGCCTTTGACACCAACTTATATTGGATGGGCGAAGAAAAAATTGACGCGCTGAGAAAGCTGCCCTGTCCGGCCTTTCTGAATGAAGCGTGCCAAAAACGCCCCGTTCCCCGGCCCCAAAATAAAGATGACCGCACCATCGATCCCAAGAATTATTAACCGTTGCAGGATGGAGTCGCTGATGAAAAAACTGATGGGAATTGTGCTGGGGCTGGGTGTCTCGTTCGCCGGCGCCGCGCAGGAGCCGGCCGCCGCCACTGCGGTGGCCGAAGTGCCGGCGTCGATGAGCCCGGCGCAACAGCTCTATCGGCAGGCCGTGGCGGAACGCGCGGCGGGCCGGCCGAAACAGGCGATCCAGACCGCCACGCAGATTGTGGTGTGCCATGCCGATGATGCCGTGTGGCTGCCGAAGGCGGAGCTGCTGTGTGCGGAGCTGTATATTGAGCTGGAACTGTTCGAGGCGGCGGAGGTGACCGCCCGGCAAATTCAGCAGCTGCATGAAGGGTCGGAGGCGGCGGTTGCGGCCGGCGAGCTGCGTAAAAAAATCAGCGAGCTCAAGAAGCAGGCGGAGTCCGACGCCGCGGCAAAAAAGATTGATTGGGATTTGAAATGATGCCGCGCGTGGGCATCAATCTGCAGGATATAAGGATGGAGAAGACGATGAAGAAACTGATGGGAACCGCGCTGGCGCTGGGGCTCGCTTGTGCTGCGCAGGCGGAGATTATTGCTGGGTATGACTTTGATGATGGGACCGGCACTGCCACCACCGTGGTCACGGTCAAGGATGCCAACGTAACTGCCAGTGATTATGATACCGGGACCGGTCTGAATACCCTCACGGATACTTCCGGAAACTCGCTCGCGGATAATTTGGACGCGGAAGGCAATGTGTTCGGGACGGCCAACCAGATTTCGTTCGGGGGGGCACAGAGTACCTTCGGCTTTGCCGACCAAAACAATGGGAATAACCTTTCCGGAGCGATCAGCCAGAATGATTACATGACCTTTACGGTGACGCCGCTCGGCGGTGTTGCGATGAACCTGGCCAGCTTTACCTTCCGCACGCGCGCCAACCAGTTGAACAACTCGGCGGAGCGCTGGGCGCTGTTTACATCCGTGGATGGATTCACGAATGGAGCTCAAATTGTGACGGGGCAGACGACTGATGCGGGCACTTGGACGGGGGGCTCCAACTATGTTGTGATCGATCTGTCCGCGGAAAAATTTCAGGAGCTGGAGGAGGCGATTGAGTTCCGTCTCTATATCTACGGCGGTAATGCCAGCGGTTCTTCGGCCACCCTGTTTGATAAGGTGATTGTGAATGGAACCGTTCACGGTGGGGCGAACCAGGCGCCCACCGCGGATGAGCAGAGTGTGCGCACGTTCCCCGACACGCCGGTGGATATCACGCTGACCGGAAGTGACCCGGAGGGCAGCAATCTGACCTATAACGTGGAAACGCAGCCGACTCACGGAACATTGGCCGGCGCAACGCATGTCTGGCTCTACACGCCGACGAGCGGGTATCTGGGCACGGACAGCTTTACCTTCACCGTCAGTGATGGAGAGACCAACAGTGCCCCGGCCACGGTGTTGATTACGGTGACGAACGAGCTTCCCGTCGCAAATGCGCTGACGACCAATACGGTTATGAATGTGCCGGTGGAGATTATGCTGACCGGCAGCGATGCGGATGGACCGAGCAACCTGACCTACCGTGTGGAAACACAACCGACTCATGGATCGTTGGCGGGGGCAACGAATGTGTGGACGTACACCCCGGTGACCGATTATGCCGGCCCCGACAGCTTTACCTTCTCTGTCAGCGACGGATTAACCAGCAGTGCTCCGGCTACGGTATCGATTTCGGTGACGAATTATCCCCCTGTTGCTACGAATCAGAGCCTAAGCGCGACTGTCGGCAGTGCGGTGGAGATCACCCTGACCGGCAGCGATGTGGATGGACCCGGTGCGCTGAGCTATACGGTGGAAACGCAACCGGTTTACGGGTCGCTGACCGGCACACCTCCCAATCTGACGTATACACCGGGCACGAAAGTTTTCGGGACGGACAGCTTCACCTTTACCGTCAGCGACGGATTGGCCACCAGCGCCCCGGCCACGGTGTCGATTTCGATGTCGGGGTTGACCGGTGGCAGCAGCGTGATCCTTGCCGGGTATGATTTTACGGGCGCTAGTGCTGATGCGACGATGAATGCGGCTCACCTGACAGCGAGTGCATTCACGAACGTTCCGCCGAATAGCGGCTTCAGCGACACCGTTGGTGATAATTCCGGAATTGCGTATGGCACCCAGCTCTTCGGTGTTGCCGGCGCTGCGGCTGATGGAGCCGTGACCATCCCCGTTTCGACCACTTCGGCCGGCTCGTTCGATGCTGCCGTTAGCGCCAATGCCTATTTTTCGTTCACGGTTACACCGGATGATGGATTCAAGATCAATCTGACCAGTCTCACTTTCAAGGCCGTGAAGAAGGCTTCGACATCAATCGACATGTATGCCCTGGCAGATGCGGATGGGAATCAAATCGGCAGCAGTTGGCAGGTTCCAAGCGTGTTGGGAACTTTGACGGGAAGCTTTGAGGCCAATAGCATTGATCTGTCTGATGCCGCATTCCAGGGCCTTACGGAGGCAACCGAATTCCGGATCTATGTCTGGGGGCGGGGAACATCAAGCACCTCGAATACGATGGCTTTGATGGATAAAGTGGTGCTGAACGGTACCGTTGCGCGGATCAAAACGCTTTCGCTGATCGGCATTACAACGAACTGATAATGAGGTGAAAATGAAAAATAAATGGATTGGATGTCGGGGAGCGCTGCTCCTGTTGGTGGTGGCCGCGCTGTGTGTGTCGGGCGAGGTGTTTGGCGCCGCGCGGAAGCCGCGGGTTTCGCTGAAAGTAAAGGTTACGTCGGATAAAAATAAGGACAGTGACGAAACGGAAGTGGAGACCCTCCGGAGCATCGTGTCGACCTACACACAGACCGAAGAGGAAACCGTTTCTTTGCAGCTCAAACTGGAGAATAAGAGCGATCAGGATCTTAAGGGAAAACTGGAGTGGTATTTTGTTTCGGACAACCTGAAGGGCCGCGCCGCCGGCTCGGCCGGCGGAAAATCGAAAGGCAATAAGGGCTCGGGCAGAACCTATGTTGAGCCCAAGGCGGTGAAAGTCGTTTTCAGTCCCGGCGCAAAAGAGATTACGCTGGCGGCCCGCGAAAAGCTGGAAGAGGTTCTTGTTTCGGCACCGTTTGTGTTCGAAGAAAAAACCGTGGATACCGAAATCCTCCAAGGGAAGGGCAAATCGACGGTGCGAGACACCCGGTCGGGCGATGAATTCAAGGGCTATGCCGTTCTGTTTACCATCGACGGGGAAATGATTGCCGGCAAATCCACCATGCCCAGCTATCTGAGGGAAGAGTGGCTGGAAAAATTCCGAAACTACAGTGCCGCCGGCGCGAACACGACGAGTAAGAAAAAGAACAATAAGAGGAACAGAAAAAAGTAGACCCGCGTTGAAAGCTCAGCGATAACCTGGAACTTGGAATAATCTTTATGGCTTTCAGTAAATTAGTGTTTATCAGCTTCCATTCGCGGTTCGCTGCTTTTTCCAGGATGGGCATTGCTGTGCTTTTTGCGGGTTCGTGTCTGGCCGGCCCGCAGCGGATGCCGGAGTTCAGCTGGGACACCGTGCCGCGCTATATGCATGTGCGAAAGGCCACCGCTTTTACGCCCGAAGAGATTGAGCATCTGGCAACCTTTCCCCTGATTACCTTGGAGAAGACCACGGGAAAGAAAACGTTCGGCAGCACCGAGAAGGGCACGCTGCGGGCGGCGGAAGCGGTCAAGCAGATCAATCCGCGCGCAAAAATCCTCTACTACCGCAACATCTTCGTCCACTACGGCGGCTACGATGCCGATAAAGAGCTGGCCCGAATTTCCGATGCGTTTCTGGCCGACCAAAAGAGCGGGAACACCCGACTGGTTCGGGGCAGGCTCAATGCATACGACCTTTCCTGCCGGGAGGTTCAGCGATGGTGGCTCGCTCACGCCAAAGAGGTCTGTTCCTCGAAAGTGATCGACGGCCTCTTTGTGGACGGAAACATCAAGGCGCTGGAACACGGCTATCTGCTCCGGCAGGTGGGGGAGAAAAAGAAGGCCGAGGTCGAGGCTGCTTACCATAAAATGATGAAGCAGGTCCGGCTGATGCTCGGCTCTGAAAACATCGTGCTGGCCAATATTATCCGGGCGCGCTTCGATGACGCCGGCCTGGAATATCTCAACTATTTTGACGGCTCCTACATCGAGGGCTTCGAACATGCCGTCAAGCGAATGGCCCGCAAGGATTATGTGGCCAAGGGGATCGCCGCGATCCAGTCGGCCGCCCGCGACGGCAAGATCATCGCCTTTACCATCGGAATGGGAAAATACACCGACACCGATATGGACCTCGGAACCAGCGAGCAGGAGGCGGTTCGGGAGTTTGATTCTGTTCAGGAGCGGTTTACCTATTCTCTGGCTCTCTTCCTGATCTGCGCCGAGAAATACAGCTATTTTATGGCTTCCGACGGGTACGGCGTCGATAACGGCCGCAGCGGACTCTGGATGAAAGAGATCCCCGAATACAGCCGCCCTTTGGGCGCGCCGAACGGCCCGGCCGTCAAGGACGGCTATAGCTATCGGCGCGAATTCAAACACGCCAGCGTCCGGCTCGATATCGAAAACGAGACGGCAAGTATTGTCTGGAAATAACCCCGGCCACCGCAACCCGGGCAAGATCTCGGTTCACGTTTCTATGCTGAAAAAGAATTTCCTAACCTATTCCTGATCAGAGTGTTAATCAGGCGTAATGAGCCCGGGGGTATCCTAAGAAATGAGGATGGGCAGGGTTTACAGGCCGTCTAAACTGTCTCCACAATTCGGGAAAGGGCATGCCCTTCCAGTTTGATTCATAGGTGAAAACCACAAAAAGGAGAAACGGGAGATGAGGAAAATTATAGGGATAGCAGGACTGGCTCTGGTGCTGGGACTTGTATGCACGACAAATGCCGCGGTGATTGCCGGGTATGACTTTGACGATGGGACGGGCACTCCCACTACGGCGGTAACCGTCAAGGATGCCAACGTGAACGCCTCGGATTATGATACGGGAGCCGGTCTGAATACGATTACGGATACCAGCGGAAACTCTCTCGCAGAAGAGACAGACGCCGAAGGCAATGTCTTCGGGACGGCCAACCAGATCTCGTTTGGGGGGGCGCGGAGTACACTCGGGTTCGCTGATCACAACAACCAGGGCACCGATGCCCGTATTGCCCAGGCCATGAACCAGGGCGATTACATGACCTTCACCGTGACGCCGACCAACGGCTGTGCGATGAACCTGACCAGCTTTACGTTCCGGACGCGCGCCAATAATTTGAACAATTCGGCGGAACGCTGGGCGCTCTTTTCTTCCGTGGACGGTTTTACCTTCGTGGATGGAGGCGAACAGGATGATATTAGCAGAGGACGGACGAGCGCCGCTGCTTCATGGGGCGATGCCTCCACAAAAGTGGTGGTCGACTTGTCCGATGCCAAATTCCAGAACCTGACCGGAGCCGTCGAGTTCCGTCTCGTGATCTATGCCGGCAATCAGTCCAGTTCTTCGGCCACTCTGTTCGACAAGGTGATTGTAAACGGCACCGTTGCTGAGTTGGGAGAAAATGTGGCTCCCACCGCGAATGAGCAAAGTGTAAGCACGACGTACGAAACCCCGGTGGAAATCACGCTGAGCGGGTTCGATCCGGAAGGAAGCAACCTGACTTACAGCGTGGAATCGCAGCCGACCAGCGGATCGCTCTCGGGCGCCACCAATGTCTGGACTTACACGCCGGCCAACGGCTATTTCGGAGCGGACAGCTTTACCTTCACCGTCAACGACGGCGAGACCAACAGCGCCCCGGCGACTGTGTCGATTTCAGTGGACAATATGGCTCCCGTCGCGGACGCGAAAGTCGTGTTGACCCAGCCGGATACAGCCGTTTCAGTTGTCCTGAGCGGCAGCGATGCGGACAGTGCCCCCGGCAGCCTGACGTTCAGCGTGACCTCACAGCCGGCCAACGGCGTGTTGAGCGGCACGGAACCGAATCTGACCTACACGCCGACCAACGGCTTCGCCGGAACGGACAGCTTTACCTACACCGCCAACGACGGTCTGGATGACAGTGCGGAAGCCACCGTGTCGATTACGGTGTCGGAAACCGGGCTGAATCTATCCTTCCTGGATCTCAATTCCGCACTTTCCGGCAACACGCTGAATGTCGGCGGCAGTGCCGATAACCTGGCGGTGAGCGGGGTTTCCACGAACAATGACTATGTCTACTCCGTGAGCTACACCGGCGCGGATTACGATAGGGACGGCTCCAAAGACACATTGACCTTCGATGTGTGGGTTAAAGGTTGGAACGGTTCAATAACGGATGTCCCGTGGGACACACCCAACACCAGCGGCACCACTGCATCCGCGGCGATTGGAACCAATGCCGTCGCGGTGGCAGTCGGTGACCGTTTTTCTGCAGGCGGCAATATGGCGAATGGCGAAACCCTGGAGTTTATTCTGGAAAACATCAGCCTGTCCCAGACGGATGCATCCATGACGAATCAAGTTTCCTCGGCAGGTTTCACTTCCGCTCGCCTGGAAGAATTCGGCGGTAATTCCCATCAGGCGGTCATCGGTGAGGGCACCGATCTGCGGGGGTATGACTTCAACGATAACGTAACGGCCCTCCCCCTGAGTGTGAGCACGGGTTCGTTCTACATCTCCGCGGATAATCCCACCACGGGTACCACCCCGGCGAGCTGGGGCATTGACCATGTTGACTTCGGCATCAATGTTGTTGCATGGGATCCTTCCGTGAATCAGGTCCCCGTCGCCGATGCGCAAAGCGTAACCACGTCGTACGAAACCCCGGTGGACATCACACTGGCCGGCAGCGATGTGGATGCAGGCCCCAGCAACCTGACCTACAGCGTGGTTTCTCAGCCGACCAACGGGACAGTTGTTCTTGCTGGTGATGTGGCCACCTACACGCCGACCAACGGATATCTCGGAGCAGACAGCTTTACCTTCATCGCTAACGACGGCGAGACCAACAGCGCCGCGGCCACCGTATCAATCACGGTGGAAAATGCCATGCCGGTTGCTGATGCGCAGAGTGTAACCACGTTCCCCGATACGGCGGTGGAAATCACGCTGGCCGGTAGCGATCTGGATGAAGGCCCCGGCAGCCTGGTCTACACGGTGGAAACGCAGCCGACCCAGGGAACGCTGACCGGTGCCACCAATGTTTGGATCTACACGCCGACCAACGGCTATACCGGAGCGGACAGCTTTACGTTCACTGTTAGCGACGGATTGACCAACAGCACCGCGGCCACCGTATCGATTACCGTGGTCAATCAGGTTCCCGTCGCCGAGGCACAAAGCGTGGAAACATACATCGACACCCCGACGGTCATTACACTGACCGGCACCGATTCGGATGAAGGCCCCGACGCCCTGACCTACGTGGTGGAAACGCTGCCGGCCAACGGTACGCTGGTGGGCGCAACGAATGTCTGGACCTACACGCCGACCAACGGAACGGTCGGAGCGGACAGCTTCACCTTCACCGTTAATGACGGACTGACCAACAGCGAGCCGGCTACGGTGTCGATTGAGGTGGTCAACAGTGTGCCCGTCGCGGAGGCCCAACGCGTGGCGACCACTCCGGATACCGCGGTTGTGATTACGCTGGCCGGAAGCGATGTGGACGGCCCCGACAGCCTGACCTATGCGGTGGTGGATGCCCCGACCAACGGTACCTTTGCCGGTGCAGACAATGTTTGGACCTACACCCCGACCAACGGCTACATCGGCGGGGACAGCCTTATCTTCACCGTTAATGACGGGCTGACCAACAGCGCCGCGGCCACCGTGTCGATTACGGTTGCCAACGAGGCGGTGAATATCATTGCCGGTTATGACTTCGACGATGGCACCGGCAGCGCTACCACTGCCGTTACCGTCAAAGATGCATTGGTAACTGCCAGTGATTACGGGGTGGGCGCCGGATTGTTGAGCGTTGTTGATAACGGCGGCAATTCCCTGGCGGAATTTGCCGATGCGGAAGGCAATCTGTTCGGGACGGCAAATCCGTTCTCGTTCGGGGGGGCACAGAGCGTCTTTGGATTCACCGATATGAGTGGCGACAATAATCTCACGCTGGCGATCGACAACAATGATTATATGACCTTTACGGTTACGCCGGATGAGGGCTATGAGCTGGATCTGGCCCGCTTTACCTTCAGGACCCGTGTTAATCAGTATGATGACAACGCGGCGGAGCGTTGGGCGCTCTTCTCCTCCGTGGACGGGTTTGAGGCCGCCAATGTCATTACTAATGGGCGAACCATGGTTAACTCAACGTACGTTAATAATGTAGTCGATCTCTCCGCGGCAGGGTTCCAGAACCTGACCGAGGCGACCGAGTTCCGCCTCGTGATCTACGGCGGTGATGCCCCCAGCAACTCGGCCACCCTGTTCGATAAGGTGATCCTGCACGGAACGGTAGAGGAAGCATCTGCTCCGGTTGTTGGGCCGACCATCAGCGCGACTGTTTCCGGCGGATCGCTGATCATGTCTTGGGAAGGCGGCGGCACCTATAACGTGCTGACCAATGCCAGCCTGCTGAACACGAACGGATGGGGCGTAGCTACGAATGCAGCTTCGCCGGTGACCAATGCCTTGGGCAGCGAATCCCAGCTGTTCTTCAAGCTCAGCGAATAAGGATACGTGAAAAATCGGGCAGGCACTTGCCTGTCCGATTAAACGGTTAAAAACCGCTGCAGCCGGAGCCGAACCGGCCGCAGCGGTTTTCTGCATCCTAAAAAATATGGATATTCAGATCTTACCGGGAGAATAGACTGTTTTTTATGCGATGGGCTTCCTGCTTTGGGTCGGTTGAGTTGGGCGGAACCCCGCTGTGCAGCGTATTTAAGGATGATGTGATGAAAAGATGGATGACGGGTTTGATTGTTGTGGTTCTGGCCGGGAGTGTTCAGGCTGGGCAAATGGACGAATTGTGGGGCGAAAGCACGGTTAAGCTGCGCGCTGAAAATGCCGAGCGCGGTGAGCTGTTCGACGAAGGTAACTATGCCATGTTTATCCATTGGGGGCTCTATTCCCAGCTGGCGAACCAGTACAACGGGAAGACCTATTACGGCATCGGCGAGTGGATCATGAATCCCCGGGTGGCCGACATTCCCGTGGAGGAATACAAGCAGCTGGCCGGCACCTTCAATCCAACGGAGTTTAATGCAAAGGCCATTGTGGCGCTCGCGAAAGACGCGGGCATGAAATATATCGTTGTTACTGCCAAGCACCACGACGGTTTCGCGATGTATCACTCCACAGCCGGCGATTTTAACATTGTCGATTGCACCCCCTGGAAAACTGATCCGATGAAGGAGCTGGCGGCCGCCTGCCGCGACGCCGGCTTGGGATTTGGTTTTTACTATTCCCATAGCCAGGACTGGACCTTTCCCGGCGGGCGTAACGGGCCGAAGCTGGATAAAAACGGGGAGCCGGCCGATTTTGATGATTATTTTACCAGAAAATGCCTGCCGCAGGTCGAGGAACTCTGCACCGAATACGGTCCCATCGAACTGATCTGGTTTGATACGCCGGGCGGTATGGAGAAAAGATATGTGCAGCAGCTGGTGGATGTTGTGCGCAGGCACCAGCCGAAGGCGCTCGTTTCCGGGCGCGCCGGACATAATCTGGGCGACTATCAAACGCTGGGCGACATGGAGGTGCCGCACCGCAACGTTGAGGGCATGTGGGAAAGCGTGGATACCACCAACGATTCCTGGGCCTACGCCTGGTACGACCAAAACTGGAAAAGCGCGAAGAAAATCCTGCACCGCCTGATTGCCTGCGTCGGCCGCGGCGGAACCTATATGCTCAATATCGGGCCGGATGGAAAAGGCGCGGTGCCCGAGCGCGCCGTCCGTTCGCTGCGCGAAGCCGGTGACTGGATCCATCGCTACCCGCAGGTGGTCTATGGCACTGACGCTTCCCCCTGGGGACATGCCATGCCGTGGGGCGACATCACCATCAAAAGTAACCGACTCTTCCTTTCGATCTTTGAGTGGCCGGAATCCGGCCAGCTGTTCCTGCCCGGCCTAAAAACCGGCATCCGCTCCGCAAAACTGCTTAACGGCAGCGAATCAGCGCCGGTCACGCACCTTGTTTCCAACGGTTGGAATATTTTTAATCTGCCGCCCTGCGCGCCGGAAAAGCTGGCTTCCGTTATTGAAGTGGAGCTGACCGGCACACCGGAGGTGGATTCCACCTTTGGGCTTGATCCCAATGAAGGCACCGAAATTCTCGCGGAATTTGCAGCGGTCGACGGGGCGCAAATTAAGAAGGATCGCTGGATGGAAAAATTCGGCGAATGGATCTGTGTATATCCTGCCGCCGATTGGCAGCCCGGCGGCAAAGCAGTTTGGAACGTCGATGTGCTGGTGCCGGGCGACTATGATGTTGCGCTCACCTATACCGGGGAAGGCCGTCTGGTCTGGGGGGTCAGTGTGGTCGGCGGAGAACACATTCAGAACCAGCAAAACGCCTCGCACAACTATCAGGAGTTTCCGATGGGGTGGCTCAATTTCCCAAAACCTGGAAAATATAAAGTGGCCGTTTCCTGCCTCGAAGGAAAGATCGAAAGCTCCGAGCTCAAATCCATCCGTCTGACTCCACTGGAAGAGGCGGGGTGCCTCCCGTTGCAGGCAACCGTCCAAAACTGATCCAACGACTGTTTATTAAACAAAGGAAATCCAATGAAATATAGATTACCCCCTTTTCTGTTAATGGCCCTGTGCGCCGGAACGTTGCTGGCCGGAGCGGCCGTGGCGAAACAGGTCGAACCGACCTGGGAGTCTCTCGCAGAGAACTATCAGGTGCCGGAGTGGTTTGTGGACGGCAAGATCGGTGTCTGGTTCCACTGGGGCATTTCTTCCGCGGCCGACCCAAACCGCCCGAACGACGGATCGCACTATGGTCGCCGCATGTATTCGCCGCCTGCCCCCGGAAAAGAACCCAAGGGAATGAACGAGACGCTGACCCAGTGGCATATCGAGCGTTACGGGCCGCTTGAAGAGTTTGGTTATGAAGACCTCATCCCGTTGTTCAAGGCCGAAAAGTGGGATCCGGAGGGGTTGGTCAAATTTGTGAAAGACAACGGCGCCTGCTTTATTATGCCCGTGGCCTGCCACCACGATAATTTTGATATGTATGATTCCTTCCATCCGTGGAACTCGGTGAAGATGGGGCCGAAGCGCGACACGCTCAAGGAATGGAAAGCGGCCGCCGCCGAACACGGTCTTAAGTTTGGCGTCTCGACCCACCTCTACTGGTCGCCGCGCTTTTTTGCCAATGCCCGCAAATATCAGAAAGAGGGCACGCCCGAGTGGACGCTTTTCAACATGGATTACAGCCAGCGGGGTTACCCGACCCAGGACAGCTGGAATGAACACTGGTATGCCCGCTGCTGGGAAATCATCGACAAGTATGATCCCGATATGTTCAACAACGATTCGCCGTATCCGAAAATAGGCGGCGGCAAAGGGCTCGGGATCAAACTGTTCACCGATTTCATCAACCGCGACCTGAAGGAAAACAATGGCAAACAGACCGTCGTTCTCTCCTTCAAGGACGAAAAGAAATGGCAGACTGTTCCGTCCGCCTTTACCTACAACCTCGAACGGGGCGGGGCCGGGGAAATCAAGTCGGAGCCCTGGATGTGGGCGACCGATCTTTCCGGCGGCTGGTTCTACCGCGCAACGGCGGTCAACAAAATGAGCATCCCGGTGATGGTCGGCAATGCCGTCGATGCCATCAGCAAAAACGGCGTTGTCATGCTCAACATCGCGCTCAAGGGCGAGGGCACGATTCCGGAGAATCAGGTTGCCTATCTCACCGCCTTTGGCGATTTTCTGAAAATCAACGGCGAAGGCATCTATGGCTCTCGCCCGTGGAAAGCCTTCGGCGAAGGGCCTTTGAAAGTGCGGGACGGCCGGCAGGGCGAAAACAAAAAAGCCTTTTGTCAGCAGGATATCCGTTTCACCCAGAAGGATGGCGAGCTCTATGCCTTTGTGCTGGCTCCGCCGACCGAAGACATCGTCATCAAAACGCTGGCGACCGGAGGTCTGCTCGAACAGGAGATTGCCTCCATTGAGCTGATGGGCAGCAACGAAAAGATCCAGTGGGAGCGCTCTGCGGCCGGTCTGAAGATTCAGTTGCCGAAAAAACTGCCGGGCAAAATCGTCAACGGCTTCCGCATTCGTTTCAAGTAATACCGATTGCTAAAACTTTCGGGGCGGTTGAAGGACCGTTTTTTCTCGCAGAGACGCAGAGATCGCAAAGCGCATACTGTCCTGTTTGTCTCTGTATTCTCAGCGCTCTGCGAGAAAAAATGAAGTGTGATGAAGAAGAGACTGTGCGTTTTATCTGTTTTGCTGGCCGGGTGCGTGGTGGCAGGAGATTACTATGTTGCGCCCACGGGCAGCGATCAAAACCCGGGAACGTTGGAGCAGCCGTTTGCCACGATCCAGCATGCGGTAGACCGGATGCGGCGTGGCGGCACCTGCTACATTCGCGCGGGCGTCTACCGTGAGGCGGTGGACCTGTCCGGCAAGGCGGGAAGTTCCGACAGCCCCATCACGCTGACCCCTTACAATGGGGAAATGGTGATGCTGGTCGGTGTGGATAAAATCGACAGTGAGTGGGCGCCGGACAGAGGCAGCGTCTACAAGACCATGGTGCAGAAGGATGTCACCCAGTTGTTTGTGGACGGCAAGCTGATGACGCTGGCCCGGTTTCCCAATGCACTGGCTTTTTCCGACACCGTCTGGCACAGAACCGCTGCGCGCTGCCATAAAGGGCAAGGATCCAACAACGCGCGGGGGACCAGCCGCGTTGTGGATGCGGGGAAAGGGGAGAAGGCGATTGCCAATGCGGGCATCTCTTTCAATGGCTGTGTTGTGATGCTCAACTTTGGTGCTCATGCAACCGGCTCCCGAATCGTTAAGAATCATGCCAAAGGCTCCAATACGTTCGACTACAGTCCTGAGCTGATGAAATACAAAACTACGTCCGGCTATTTTTTTGAAGGCGGGGAGGGTAATGCGGAGCGCGCCATGCTGGACAGGACGGAAGAGTGGGCGTATGACGAGTCGACCCAAACCCTGTATCTGTGGGCCGACAACGGTCGCAACCCCACGGGACGCGCGATCTATGGCAAAACCGGAACCTATGCCATCACGGGGGATGCCGCCACACAGCATATTGTCATCGACGGACTGATCTTTTTCGCAACCACCTTTTCATTTGCGAGTTCAGACGATGTCACCATCCAAAACTGTGATTTTAGCTATTATGCCTGTTCGAAGCGCGCGCTGGGGGTCACGGGTCCATCGGAAACGGCTCAGTTTGTCGGAACCGAGGAAGATTTTTGCAGCAATATCACGGTATACAACTGCGAGTTTAAATATGCCGATGCGAGCGCCCTGGTGGGCGACTACGTGGAAAATATGCGGATCGAGAACAACCTCTTTGATCACATCGACTACGCGTGTGTGAATAATGACACGGGGAAGGGGAATCCTTTTCAACCGAGCAGCACGATACGGATTAATAAGGCACAGGACCTTGTTTACCGACGCAACACCCTTTCCGTGAACGGGAATGCCCAGAGCTTTTCTGCGAACCGCTATCTGAAGCGGAAATTCAGAAAGTTTAACCCGAAAATTTATGATCCTGCGGCCATCCATCCCATCACCTGTGAATACAACTTTCATACCGCCTGCGGACTCCTGCATACGGATGGCGCCTCCATGTACAGCCCGGATATGCACATCATGGAGTTTACGGGGCGCTACAACTGGTTTATTGGAAACGGCCAGCGGGACTTCCGATGGGACGGGGCCAACCGGCCGCTGACCGGTGTGCATGCCAATCTGTACCGCAATGTCGCCATGGGAACCGGGGTGAAAAGAATGTCGCCGTCGGGCGGTAACGGCTTCCGCGTCAAAGGCAGCTACCATGAAGTTTTTAACAATCTTGGCATCGGGCGCGGCGGCGAGCTGAATATTGCCACCGAAAAGGGCGGCAACGCCCAAACCGTAACGCGCAATAATGCCGCGTCCCACTTTACCGACAATCCGATCCCGGGCATCAGCTCCCATAACTATGTCTATAATAAAAAAAGAACGCGGGTGCAGGAGCTGCTGCGCGATCCGGTCAACTGGGATTTTCGCCCGCGGGCCGATGCCGTTGGGCTGATTGATCAGGGAACACCGGTGACCTGTTCGGTCAAGGGCGAACCCATTGATGTCACCGCCGGATACATCGGTGACGCGCCCGATATTGGACCCTATGAATATGGCGATGAAGTCTATTGGATTCCCGGTCGTCAGGCAGTTCAGGCTTCGATGCCGATTCCGAAGGATGGAGGGCAGGGCGTCCCGCTTGATGCCGACCTGATGTACCTCATTGGACTGAAGGGCGTGAAGGCCAAAATATATCTGGGAACGGATCCGGACAGGCTGGAGCTCATTGCCACGAAAAGTGATCCGCAGAATATCGTCAGTCTTTCCGGGCGGCACACGCTCAAAAAAAACAAAACCTCTTACTGGCGCGTGGATACCGTTTTGGCCGACGGATCCGAGGTAAAGGGAGACGTCTGGTCGTTCACCCCCGCTTCCGATGAAAAACCGTCGTCTACGACAAGGTCGGATCGGAAGAGGAGGGGGTAGCTGGATGTTTGGATTAAAGTAAGCTCTTGCAAATATTACCCTTGCGTAATGATTGCATCCTAAAAAATGAGGATGGGCAGGTTCTGCGAATTTGTTAAGTTGCGAATGCTTGGGAACCGATCTGAGCCTTTTCGAGGGAGCTAAAATGAAGGAAAACATTAGAATAGCAGGACTGGTTATAGCGCTGGGGCTTACGCTCTCGGCCAATGCCGACGTCATTGCCGGTTACAGTATCAGTACCAACCAGACAGATGGCGGTTTAAGTGCTGATACACTGGCTGCAGATGTGTCCGCAACGGACTTGTCGAGTCCCAGTTGGACGCTCGCTATCGCTAATGATGAATTCATCAACATTCCCGAAAGTGCCGGTATGCAGGACGGAACTTCTGACAATATGGCTGCGGCATGGGCCTCGGGTCAATATATCGAGTTTACGCTGAACACGACCTCAACTGAAACATTCGTACTGGATGAGCTGCAGATGACCCTGGAGCGTTCATCCCGGGGGCCTCAGGATTTTGGTGTGAGAGTAAGCACGAACAATTTTTCGACTTATATAGATCTGGGAACTTACAATCAGGCTGTTACCACAACCGCTGAATTAGAAACAGTAGATCTGTCCGGCCTCCTTTTCGATGCGTCAGCCGATTTAACCTTCCGGATTGCTTATGATGACAGGGTACATAACAGTGCTTCCAGTTCAGCCGGGCGGTTTTATGACATTGCTGTGACGGGCTCCATTCCGGAGCCGGCCGTGCTCAGTTTTATCGGGCTCAGTGGTTTCATGACCATCGTGGTGCGCCGGTTTAAGCGCGGCTGACCACCGCTCATCGCTGATTTAAAAAGAA
>CAZABK010000066.1:0-16091 GCA_964483355.1 uncultured Verrucomicrobiota bacterium
GTCGGGGTTCATCACAAACAGGGCGTGGGCGAAGGATTGGCCACGGTCGTTATAGTCGCGGCGGGTATAAACCACGCGCCCGTCGTTGAGCAGGTGGGGGAAGCCGGTCTGGGTCTGGTCAAACCCGACGCGGCGGGCGTAGTTTCCATCTTTATCCATGAGGTAAAGGTTGGAGCAGTCGCCCCAGCCGCAGGTGACTTCGTGCACGCAGCGGGCGGAAGAAAACATAATGTTGCCGTCCGGGAGATAGCACGGTTCAAAGTCCGCGCCGTAGGTGCTGTCATCGGTCAGTGCGCGCATGCTGCGGGTCGCCAGATCCATTTCGTAGATTTTATAGTTGCCGGATTCCGGAGCCAGCCGGCCGCTCGTATTTATGTTTCTGTTTGTTTTGCGCCAGGCGAAGAGCAGTTTTGTTCCGTCGAACGAAAGCTCCGGATCGCGCACAATGCCGTTATTGGAATCGAACAACAGTTCGTCTCTGAGCGGTTTGCCTTCCGCTTCGGGGGTCAGGTCGATGATGCGCAGCTGTGAGCCGTTCGGACAGCCCTGTGTCTCGGTTGCCAGATAGATCGTTCCCATGTTCATGTGCGTGGCATAGATCAGTCGATCGGTCTCTTTCAGCAGCGGGGTCAGGCGCTGGTGACGGCGGCGTCGGCAGGCGTCGACGTAGAGCCGGAGCCAGTCCGGATGATCCGGGCTGAGGTTTCGGGCGCGGAGCTGTTTAAACTTTCTGCGCAGCCGCGCGCCGGCCGGTCCGAGTTCTTCAAGCACCTGCGCAATCAGCTGCTGTTCCAGCGTGTTATCGCGGCCGGGCTGCAGATAGGCCTTGAAATCGCCGCGCGCATCAAAGAGTCCGCGACCCCATTGGCCGTGTATCCGGTTGTCCTGCAGAAACCAGTCGCACTCTTTCGGGAAATCCTTCCAGAGCGCGACGCCGTCGGCCTCGTTCAGCCTGAGATCGTCTGTGGCGGTCCGGAAGGCCTTGCGCATGGCGATCAGCGTTCCAACCCAATCGCTTTTGCGCTCGTAGATGGCGGTATGCTGCGCACGGTCGGCCGTCCTCGCCCCAAGCGCTGTTGAGGCAAGGAGCAGAGCTGCAGCCAACCATTTCCCGGAGACGGTCATTCCTTATCCTAGCTGAATGCTTTGCGCAGAATCTCGATAGTTGCTTCTTCTGAAAGAGGCGCGGGATCGAGGTCGAACAGGAAGCCCATAGTGTCGCGCGCGTTGGCGGCAATGGCTTCGAGTTCGTCTTCCGCAATGCCGTAGTCCGACATTTTCAGGCCGCGCACGCCGCAGGCTTCCTGGAGTTTCACGAGCTCTGCGACAAAGTCGCTTCCGCCCATCGCTTTGGCCATGTCGACGAAACGTTCTGGAACCTTGTCGGCGAAGTAGGAAAAATAGGCTTCCGAGAGCATGATCAGTCCGGCGCCGTGCGGCAGCTCCGGATGAATGCCGCTCATGGCATGTTCGAGCGAGTGCTCGGAGATGCAGCAGGAGGTCGATTCCACCATGCCGGCGAGCATATTGGCCAGCGCCACTTTCCCGCGGGCTTCCAGATCGGTTCCGTCCGCAACGGCGCGCGGCAGATATTCGGCAAGCAGACGGATGCTTTCGAGCGCGTAGACATCGCTCATCGGCGTGGCAATGTTGGCGATATAACCCTCGACGGAATGAAACAGTGCATCAAAGCCCTGAAAGGCGGTGAGCTGCGGCGGCACGGAAACCATCAGTTCTGGATCAACCACGGAGAGCGCCGGAAAGGTGAGGGACGGATCGCCGAAGCCGATCTTTTCATCGCCGTTGGTAATGACAGTCCAGGGGTCGGCTTCGGTGCCGGTGCCGGCGGTGGTGGTGATGGCGACGACGGGGAGCGCGCCGTTTTCAACGGTTTGTCCCTTGCCGGAGCCGCTGCCGATATAGTCCCAGTAGTCGCCGGGGTTTTTCGCCATTACCGCAATCGCTTTGGCCGCATCGATGGAAGAGCCGCCGCCGAGGCCGAGCACAAAATCGCAGCCGTTTGCTTTGGCGACGGACGAGCCTTCCATGACGTGTTCCTTGATCGGGTTGGGCAGGATTTTATCGTAGATCACCGCTTCAATGTTTTGTTGTTGCAGCAGGTCGATCACGCGGTCGAGGTAGCCGTGTTTGCGCATGGAGGTGCCGCAGGAAATCACAACCAGTGCTTTCTGTCCGGGCAGTTTTTCTTCCGCCAGCTGATTCAGCTTTCCGGCGCCGAAGAGAATTTTTGTGGGGATGTAATAGTCAAAGTTCATTGGTTCGTTTCCTTTTCATTGTTTCATCTGGAGGTCCAGAGGCATCCGTTAATAAAAATCTGTCTGGCCGCCGGGAATTTTTCATACTCCCGCAACACATCATGCCCGAGGGCGGAATAAAACACGCGGCCCTTGCCCCATTGCTTTACCCATGCCACCGGCATGCGCAGTCCCGGCTCAACGCTGGAATAATCGGTGTCGGCCAGCACGATGATGTCATCGGCCAGGCGCATGAAATATTTTTCAGAGTCATATTCAAAAGTTCCGGGTACCTTTTTCATGATCGGGTGTTCCGCCTGCCGAATCTCGACCGTATAGCTTCCGACATCCGGATGCTTGAGAAACTGGCCGCCGACCATGGCCTCATATTCGGGGGTATTGCCAAACGCGCTGCCCATGCCCCCGTGGAGCCCGGCCAGGCCGGCGCCGGCCTTCACCGCTGCCGAAAGGTTTTCCAGCTGCGCCTCGGAAATCTTGCCCTTGGTCCAGTTCGGGATGATCAGGTCATATTTTGCCAGAGCCTTCGCATCATCCAGGCAATCCATTGAGGTGGCCGCCGTGACCGTATAGCCCTGTTCTTCCAGCAGGGCCTGCATGTATGCCGCCGCTTTGTGAGGAGTGTGTCCCTTCCAGCCGCCGGAAAAAATGAGCGCCTGTTTCGCGGTGCAGGAAACCGAGTGTAAAAGTGCCAACATGCCGATAATCACGATTCGCATAGTTTAGTCCAAAAAGAGGGCTCCATGAACGGAACCCGACCGTTCGGGGTCGTGCCAGCTCCAGACAATTTTTCCGTCTTGGTCAAATTCAATCAGCTGCGCGCCTTTTTGGCTGTCGGCTTTGCCGTGGCCGGTCCAGTTACTGAGTGCCCAGTGTCCGTTTTTAAGCTGCTGGGCGCGGCCGAAGAAGAGATAGAAATGCCCGTCCGGCGGAGTACCGCCGCAAAGGGTGCGAACGAAGGTTCCATCGGGAGTCCACTCTTCGAGCACGGCGCCGTAGCCGGTGGAGACGCGCAGGTTGCCGCTGGCGAGTTCCTCGACCTCATAGATGTGGCGCTTTTCCGCTTTGGTCGGAAACTCCCGGAAGCTTCCGTCCCACTGGCCGATAATGACCCGATGATCGCATCCGAAAAGCAGTGAGCCGTCCCGGGCCAGACGCGCCAGACGCAGGTGGTGCATTTTCGCAAAGATGACCTCGCGCAACACCGCGTCACTTTGATCCAGCTCAACGAAGCGCACGCCGCCACCCCGTTTTTTCGGCAGGTTGGAGCCGAGAATGGTATGTCCGTTCGGCAGGCGAATGACGGTTTCGGTTTGTTTGTATTTCGCGTCGGCAACGGTCTTTAGTTTTTGCTGGGTCTGGAAATCATACTCCTCATAGCCGTTGAGCGTGTTGACGATGACGCGATTGCCGATGAGCTGTACATCGCGGTAGCGGCCGGGAAATTTGATGGTCCAGTCGTTGGAGGAGTCAAACTGGTCGACGTAGTGCAACTGCGAGCGCGATTCGTCGACGGCGATAAAGCGGTGTTTGATCTCTCCTGCATGCGAGGTGATTCCCAGCAGCACTGCGGCTGAGAGTAAGAGTTTTTTCATGTTATGGCCTTTGTGTGTCTGCATCGTATCGTTTCGTTCCCTCTCTGAGGGCTTTGCGATTGGCTGCTTCAATATCCTGCATTTCTTCATAGCGTGCGCTGCGTTTTAGATCGGTTTCGCAGGGAACAAAGCCGGTCATATCGGCCCGCGGCGTTTCCTTCAGATTTTTGCGGCCGGCTTTGATGATGGCCAGGGCTTTCCGGTAGTCCCGAGAAAACCTGTTCAGGCTTTTCAGGCAGGGACTCTTTTCCGGGCGGTCAAAACTGATCAGAGCGCCGGGATGGGTGGCCCATTTAACGCCGCTGGTTAAATCGAATTCGCAAAGTTCGCTCAGGCGCTGCAACTGTTTTTTTGTGAGGGGGCTGCGTCCGGTTGGATTGGCAGGATAGGCGCAGTCGTAGGAGGGATAATAGACTCCGTTCAGGTCCATCCAGGTGTAGAGGACTCTCTTTTCGGCGGTGCTCAGGTGGGTTCCGCTGTGGCCTTCCAGCTGTTCGGTCAGTTTGCTGGCGTGCGATCCCCACGACTTGGCCGGGTAGATTTCGGCCTGTCCCGCGCCGGCCACCGTGATCAGTTTTTTGCGATGCAGGTCGGCATACGACGCATTGAAAACCAGCTCTTTGTCGCCGGCCAGATTGACGTCGGAGCCGAAGTCGTGGCAACTCACACAGTGCTTGTCAAAGAGCGGCTGAACCTCGGAGAGATAGTTGAACCGCTGGCCGTCTTTTTTTCCGGTTCCCATCGGGGAGGGGGCGCGTGTCAGCGCCTTCAGCCCCAGCGCCGAGGCTGGCGGTGTTTCAATCCGGTTTTCATGACAGCCGACGCACCCCTGCATTTCGCCGGACTGAATAATGGTGCCGGAGCGCATCGACTGGATCATCTTCCCGTCTTTGTCCAGCAGCTGGAAATAGAAATAGGTATCTGACGGAACTTCAAAATAGGACGAGCCGTCGGCTTCCACAGGCACGGTTCCGAGAATCCGTTTATTCTCGAAGCTTTGCCAGTTCATGGCCGGGAACTGAGCGCCCTGACCGCCCCATTTGCTCATGTTGAAGCTCCGCTTTTCGGGGGATTCGACCACCCGCAAAAATTTCACGTCACCGCGCTGAACGCCTTCCATGTGCGTGCCTTCGTAGACATCCTGCACATAAAACATGCCGTTGCCGTTTTCAAAATTGCGCAGGTCCGGTTTGGTTCGTGCGCTTTTTCGGGCCACGACCGGCATCGGATCAAAGCAGCCGAATCCATCCGGATCCTCATAAAGCAGTTCCTCGTTGCCGGCGGTGTCGATCAGGTAAATGCCGGTACGTTCATCGCCGGCGGAAATGGTTCGGGCGCAGAGCACGTGGGTTGGGGATAAGGGGAAGGGATCTTCATAGCGCGGCCGCACCGTTCTAAAGGCGTCCCAGTTGCCTGCGCCAATCAGTTCGCGGGCGGCGGCCGGCCAGATATGTTCGACGGCCTCCGCGCCGTCAACGCCTTTGTTGCGGTCGAGAATCGCCAGTGCGCCCCACGGGCGGTCGTGGCAGGAGCCGAAGACGGCAAGGACGTTCTGGGTGCCGGGAATCTGGCGGGCATCAATGACGCCGCCGGGCGAGGGGGTGTTGTTGCCGTAGAAGATGGCATGCATCGTGCCGTCCGGATTGACCGTCCAAAGCCCCTGGGCATCACCAAAGTTGCGGTCCACATATTCCCAGCGGTCGTAGAGAATCCGCCCGTCTTCCATCACCGTGCTGTGGCCTTCGAAAAGCGTGCTTTTGCCGATCTGGTGAATATTGGCGCCGTCGCCGTCCATCCGGTAGAGGTTGGCCATGATGTGCCGGTTGCACATGCAGAATTTCGGTTCGCGGGTGGAGCTGAAAATAATCTTTCCGTCCGGCAGATAGACCGGATCGATATCCGACACGCCCTTGAGCGAGGTGAGTTGCTTTAGGTTGCTTCCATCAATGTTGATCTCATAAATGTGGTAATCGTCTTCCCGGCTTTTGCGCATACTGAAGATGACCCGGGTTCCATCGGTTGAAATTTCCGGATCGCGCGCGATGCCGGTGGGGCCGGCATCGACCAGTGTTTTGACTTCACGTGTTTTCAGGTTCAGCGTTTTGATTTTTCCCGGCGGGTCATAGGACTTTTCATTAATCTCGCCGCGCTGGAAAATCGTCGCTGTATTGTGGTGATCCTTTTTGTACTGGTGCCGCGTTGCAAAAAGCAGCAGGTGCTCTTCGTGCTGTTCCGGCGCGGCCAGAGCCGCCGTGCAGAGCAGGGAGAGTGTTAAGAGAAATTTTTTCATGGTCTACAGCGTGCATGAAATGTCGGCAAAAATATATATGCAGGATGATCTAATGTTATGTATATTTTGCGATTATGTTGCCGAAAGAGCTGATTTCAAAATCCAAAGACATCATGCGAAAGCTTGAGTCGCAGATTGGCCAGACGATCGGGCTGGGCGGTCTGGAGCCGGAAAGCGGCTTAGGCACCGTTTGGGCCGCCGTGGTCGGTACGGCGGGATTTGCCTACCACCTGGAGGTCAACTATCACTTCCCGCTGCACACCTCAGTTCCGAGCAAGGCGATCCTGGCCTATCTTCCGCCCGAAGAGCGGGCGGTCTTTCTGGACCGTATGGATTTCCATCGGTTTACCCCGAGCACCATTACCGACCGTTGCGACTTTGAGGCCGAACTGGCCTCGGTGGTCGAAAAGGGATACGCCATCGATGTGTCCGAACAGCTGGAAGGCTGCCACTGCGTCGGCGTGCCTGTATTTGATGCTTCGCGGCGGGTGATGGCCGGACTGTGGGTTACCGGTCCTTCCTCTCAACTGCCCGTCCGCAGCTTTGAGCAGGTTGTCGATCTGCTCCGGAAAGGTTCGGCAGAAATCACCGCCCGTCTGAATTCGGGGAGTCGTTCGTCTAGCCGCAGCTATATCAACAGCGTGGTCGAACAGGCGGTGGAAATTATGAACAGCCAGCTGCATCAGCCGATGGATATTCGTCAGCTCGCCGCCAATCTGTACGTCAGCTATTCATGGTTTCGCAAAGTGTTCAAAGAGCAGGCCGGCGAGGCGCCGGCGGCCTATCACCTGAACCGCCGCCTTCAAAAATCCATGGAGTTGTTGCGCAACACCGACCTGTCCATCCGCCAGATTTCTGACGAGCTGGGCTTCAAAAGCCAGAACCATTTTTCCGCGCTCTTTAAGCGCAAGACCGGCCGCTCTCCTTCCGCGTTTCGCGAGCGTGAGGATTAACGGTTTCTCGGACGGCGGCGCTGCTGCTGGGCATTCGGATCATAATCCGGATTCGCGGTTGGCAGTTGGGCGTCGGTTTCTTTGAGCCGCTCTTCGAGCTGTTTTTTCATCGCCTCAGATTTTTCGGGCAGTTTGGATGAGAGATCATTCTTTTCGGCGATGTCCTTGGAGAGGTCGAAGAGCTGGCAGATTCCGGACTCATAATCTTTCAGCAGTTTATAATTCTCATCAACCAGTGCGCTCTGCGGTTTCTGGGTCGGGCCCTGGCCGTAGTGGGGATAATGGAAGAGCAGAGGGCTTTTGCGCTTAAACGCTTTTCCCTTCAGCAGCGGGCTCAGGTTCGCGCTTTCCCCTGACTTTGTTTTGGCGCCGGCCCAGGCCGCAAACGTTGCAAACAGATCGGTGCCGCTGACGGCTTCGCCGCAGTAGCCGGTTTTGAGGCCCGGCCCGGAAATGATGAGCGGGACGCGGATGCCGCCCTCGTAGAGCGTGCCTTTGCCGAAGGAGAGCGGCGTGTTGTTCGGTTTTCGGCGGTTTCCCGGTGCGCCGTTGTCGGACATGAAGACGACGTAGGTGGTGTCAGCGATCTTTAGTCTTTTCAGGGTGGCGAGTATCTGGCCGATGCTTTCGTCCAGATCCCAGGTCATGCCGGCATAATCGGTTTCGATATGTATCCCGCCGGAGGGGAGCTTTTTAAATTTTTCCAGGCTTTCGGGGCGGCTCTGGATCGGGGAGTGCACGGCATAGTGGGAGAGCTGAAGGTAGAACGGTTTTCCGGCTTTTACATTCTTCTCCATAAACTCGATGCCGCGCTCAGTCAGGCTGAAGATTTCTTTCGGATCCTCTGCCGTTCCCTTGGATTGATTCTCGGTCGAGCCATCGTGCAGATCGAAACCGTGATTGCCGGCATGGTCGCTGCGTCCCAAGTGCCACTTGCCGAGCAGGGCCGTGGAATAGCCGGCCTCTTGGAGCATAGTCCCGACGGTAGGAATATCTGCCGGCAGTTGCATTGCCGGTCTGGGCGTCAGCACTTTTTTAGTGCTATCCGTTTTTCCGCTGCCGGGTGTGGTGATGTGCAGCTCGGCGGGAGTCTTGCCTGTCAACACCGCGGCGCGGCTCGGAGTGCAGAGCGCGGCGGGGGAGTAGGCCTGTGAAAAGACCATCCCGTTGGCGGCCAGCTTTTCCAGGTTGGGTGTCTGGTAAAAATCGCTTCGGGTATCCGGATCGCTTTTGATCATCTCAGCTGAAGTGCCGGTCCATCCCATGTCGTCGGCATAGATGAATACAATGTTTGGTTTATCGGCGAAGCCGATAGAGACGAGGGAAATAGACAATATGAGGATTAGTTTTTTCATGGGTTTCTCCATTCGGGGTAGGGACGGCTGTCCTCAGCCGTCCGTGGCGCGGTGGGGACACCGCGCCCTACCGGTTCGGCCGTCCGGTCGGGGCTTCGTCAGCGGTAATGTAGCCATCGTTGTTTTTATCGAAACGACTGAAGTGGGCTGAGGGACCGCGGAATTCCTCTTTGGAGACTTTACCGTCGCCGTTGCTGTCTTCGCGATCCATAAAGGAGCTGGAACCCTGCTGTTGTCCCTGCCGTCCGCTTTGCGTGCTGCGGTTTCGTTGTCTGGATTCTTTGGCGATCGGCGCATCCACCTGTTCAGCACTGCCGCCGCGTACGAGCCGGACCATATTCTGAATGCGGATTACGTCGCCCTGCGGGCCGCGGCCTTCCGGAAATTTAGAAGCGTCGCCGGTCTTGGGATCCGAGCGCTGGGAGCCGGCGCCGTGGACATCCATCAGCGTTTTCTTTCCGGTACGGCGATCCTCCATGAAACCCAGGGAGCGGCCGAAGGCAAAATAGGTGGCGGTTTCCAAGCTGCGTGCTCCGATGTGTGTGCTGCTGCTCCAGTACTGCGCAAAATCTTTTTCGCCGCCTTCATTTTTGATTTCCGTACATGCAAAGATGGGATCAATAGCGGCTGAATCGGTGGTGTCCGGTGAACGGGTATAGTCAACAATGCTCTGCAGCTCCTTTGCAGTCGGTAGGCGCCAGTCGTCGTGGCCGGCAAGCTCCATGCCCTCGGCATACTTCAGGGCTGTAGGCCAGTCCATACCTTTGCCGGAGTCGGCCTTCATCCAGGTCAGGCCGGTGGCTTCGTCGGTGACGGTGCCGTTGCCCTTGTCCTTAAACTTGTTTTTACCATAGTCGGGATTTCCGCGGACATAGAGGACATAGAACAGCTTATCGCCACGGCGGCTCTTGATGGGGTAGCCCTTGATACGTCCGTCGGCAAAGTTAACGCCGAACATGGTTTCAGAGCCATTCATGGTGGTGCTGACATATTTGGTGCTGGTCGCGAACTGTGAATCAATGATGCGGTCTCCGTCCTCTTCCTTCCCGTAGGTAAACTTAAATACTGTATTGTCAATGAACGGTTTCAGGTTGGACTCATCCCGGCTCATGGGGTCGGGATCAATGCCGTCGAGCCGGATAAGGGAGTAGAGTTCTTTGATGGTCGGCAGGCGCCAATCCTTGTGACCGCCGGTACGGCATTTGGAGGCATTCTCAACGGCATCAGACCAGGACATCTTTTTGCCGGGATCCTGTGTCCACATCAGGCCGGTCACGTTATCGGTGATGGTTCCGTCCCCGTTATCCTTATAGGACGGGGCATTCGCCAGATAGTGGGCATCCTGCCCTTTATAGTTTCCGAATGCGGTGGTCTGGCCGGTATCGACGATGGGGTAGGTGAGTTCGGCCAGGCCATTTTGAGCGGCGAGACCGATGAGGACTGCTATGAGTACTGCGCTGTTTTTCATGGGGTATCTCCGGTTTTGATTAGATGCGGGGCGGTGCCGCCCAGGGCGGCTAAAATGGTTTCCAAGGTCTGGAACAGTTCGTCCATTTCGACGTTGGGTAGTTCCTTGAGCATGCGGTTTTCAATCCGCTGCCACGCAGCTTTCACCGCGTCGCAGGCGTCCAGTCCGGCGGAGGTCAACGAGACCAGCAGGGCACGGTTGGTTTTGGGATCGATTTTGCGGGTGATCAGTTTCCGCTTTTCGAGCGGCTTGAGCATGTTGGTGATGGTGGAGGGCTTGACATCCATCCGGCGCGCCAATTCAGCCTGGGTAATCTGCTCTGCTCTTCTGATGTGTACCAGAATGCGCCCCTGCCCATGATGCAGGCCACTGGCAGCCATTTCTTCTTCTATCGCCCGTTCCAGCAGGCGGGCGCTATGCATTAAAATATGCAGCAGAGTTTTTCTCATTCGTGTGTTCCGTTGTTAGCAACATAAGACCAACGGGGTGCCCAGTGTAAAATTGTGACGAAAGTGAAAATTTATGGTTCTCTGCATATTTTTATGGGGGCTGTGCGACTGTTTTTCTTTTGACGGGATTAACAGGAGCTATAAAAGCTGGAACCAACGCTCCGATAATTCCGCTCAGCGGGGCAGGCGGCTCGCCTGCTCCCCGCAACGACCGCACCGCAGGAATTTTTCATGCACTCTGCACCTTCGTGCTGATGATTATTCATCGCCCCGGTAGCTGCTGCCGGTCTGATAGGGAGGAGCCCTGCGAATTGTTTGAAATTTTATACAATAACGGGCGGGGCTTGTTAGTTTGCTAATAACGTGCCCGTTCGGGTAACGATAAATTGGGATACTGGAATATGAAGATGCATAATTTTCGGTGGTTGGTTGCCGCAGTAATGATTGGGCTGACCATGGCATCATCCGCACAGCAACGGAACAACATTCTGCTGATTATCGGCGACGACATTGGCTTGGACAGCCTGCACCTTTCCAATGATGACCCGGCGGCCAGCTTTCCGCCGATCCCGATGCTTCAGGTGCTGGCGGAAAACGGCGTGCAGTTTTCCAATGGCTATGCCTACCCGACCTGCTCGCCGACCCGCTCGTCAATCCTGACCGGTCGCTACGGCTACCGCACGGGCGTACTCAGCCCGCAGTCGGCCGAAAACTTTTCCGCGGTGCAATACACCCTGCCGGAAATCTTCGCCGACCAGGATCTGGGCTATCAACTGGCCAGCTTCGGAAAGTGGCACTTGGGGGGCGGCAACGACGGCCCCAACGATTTGGGCGGATGGCCGCACTTTTCCGGTTCGCTTAGCGGTGGTTTGTCCAACTACCGCAACTGGACGAAGGTGGTCGATGGCGTTTCAACCAATCTGCGGCTGAGCTATGCCACGACGGTCAACACGGAGGATGCCGCAACGTGGATCAACGACCAGGGCACGAACAACTGGTTTGCTTGGATCGGTTTCAACGCCGCCCATACGCCTTTGCACACGCCGCCGAATCCGTTGCATTCCTACGACCTGTCGGGGCTGGATACCACCAACCACCCGCGACTGTTTTATGAGGCGATGATCGAGGCGATGGATTCCCGCATTGGCTGGCTGCTCGACGAGATCGACACCAACGATACAACGATCATCTTTATCGGCGACAACGGAACCGCCGCCGATGTGGTCCAGCCTCCGTATGATATGGCCCAGCGCGTGAAAGGCAGTGTTTACGAAGGCGGAACCCATGTGCCGTTCTTCATCTACGGCGCCGATGTGGTGAACGGCGGCCGCACCAGCGACGAAGTGGTGCACTGCGCCGATCTTTTCGCGACCATTCTCGAGCTGGCGGGTGGTAGCGTACCTGCGGGAGCGGGTGAGGATTCGCGCTCGCTCGTTCCCATTCTGCAAAATGGAAACTTCCAGCCATTGGAAGATTCGATCCTGGTTGAGAGCGACGATATTCCCGGCGGCTACACCACGGGCCGCGCGATACGCACAGATCAGTACAAGCTGATTCGAATGGATGAAACCGACGAGGAGTTCTACGACCTCTCGACCGACCCGTTGGAGCAGACCAACCTCTTGGCCGGAGCGATGAATACCGTCGAAACCGCTGTCCACGTGGCGCTTTCTGCCAAGCTGGATGCCTGGGTGCGCCCGCCCGCCCAGGTTTATGTGGATGCCGATAATGTTGCGGGGCCGTGGGACGGAACATCGTGGTCTTCGGCCTACCAGACCGTGCAGGCAGGCATCGACGATGCGGA
This sequence comes from uncultured Verrucomicrobiota bacterium, assembly GCA_964483355.1. Lineage (GTDB taxonomy): Bacteria > Verrucomicrobiota > Kiritimatiellia > Kiritimatiellales > Pontiellaceae > Pontiella. The sequence continues at coordinate 12,188 of CAZABK010000066.1, forward strand.
AGAGCAGTTGGGCGGAAATGTCTGGGTGGCGGAGGGAACCTATCTGCCGACCACGAATGCCGACCGAACCGCCAGCTTCACCATGGCAGGCGGCGTGCATCTTTATGGCGGCTTTTCGGGAACCGAAACTAACCTGAACCAACGCAACGCGGCGGTGCATGTGACGACGCTCAGCGGCGATATCGGAACCGACAACAGCTACCACGTGGTGCTGGGTGCCACCGACGGCTCGCTCAACGGCTTCACCATTCGCGATGGGCAGGCGGATGGTGCGGGACAAAATCAGCACGGCGCAGGTTTGTTCTGCGTGGACCAGGTGTCGCCCTCCATCAATAATTGCATTTTCACCGACAACCACGCGCACGAAGGCGGCGGGGTGTATGCCTACAACGCATCGTCACCCGACTTCACCGACTGCGTCTTTTCCAATAACACGGCAAAGCGCGGCGCGGCGCTGCTGCTGCGCAACGCATGCAGCGGCACGTTTTCAAACTGTCTCTTTACGCACAACGTTTCGGCCTGGGCGGGGGGCGCGATCTATGCCGACTACGGTTCGTCGCCGCAGTTCTTCGACTGCACGTTTACGACCAACTCTACCACCGGTAAGGGAGGGGCGTTCTTTACCGACGACCTCGCCTCGCAGGTAGGCGTCTCTTCGCCGGTCTTCGTGGGTTGCACCTTCGAGGGCAACTCCGCCAGCTATCGCGGCGGAGGTATATATAACTTTGAGGGCAGCGAGACGACGGTCAGCAACTGTACGTTTGAAAGCAACTCTGCCGGAACCGGCGGCGGGGCGATTGCCAACGACTACAAGTCGGAGTTGACGCTTTCAGGAAACACGTTCGTGGGCAACAACGGTGGAACCGGCGAAGCCAATGTCGATTCAGATGCAACATCGCAGGTGTTTTAATGATCTCGTTTAAAGGAAGCAGGAACAGGATGAAAACATTTTACTATTTGCTGACGATGCTAATTCTCGCCGCAGCGGCCGAGGCGGTGGTCTATGTGGATGGAGCCAACTCGGGCACCGAGGATGGAACTTCCTGGGCAACGGCTTTTACTATGGTACAGGACGGCATTGATGCCGCCGAGCTGAATGGCGACACCGAGGTGTGGGTGGCCGCCGGAACCTATACCCCGACCCGCGGAACGTTGCAGAGAATCTCAATTCTGCTTAAAAGCAACGTTGCGGTTTATGGCGGGTTCGCGGGCACCGAAACCGAGCGCGCAGCGCGCGACTGGGTGGTCAATGAAACTGTCCTCAGCGGAAACATCGGCGATCCAGGCGATGCCACCGACAACTCGTTCCATGTGGTTTCGTGCACGAATGCCGTTGGTGCCGTGCTGGATGGATTCACCATTCGGGATGGTTATGCCGACGGCCCCAATACGGGCGGCGGCGGAAACACAGGGTTGAATTCCACCAGTGCCGAGGCCATTGTGGCGGGTATTAACCATAGTGCCGGGGGCGGCATCATTAACTTTCAGGCGGCGGCGTCTTTCTACAATTGCATCATCACCAACAATTATGCCGGCAAGGCGGGCGGGGCATACAACATGGTCAGCACAACCGCCCGCGGCAGCGACGACGATCCGAACCCAGATTATGAAAACTGCACGTTTATCAACAACACGTCCGGCGGGCGCGGCGGTGCCGTGCAGAACGATGTGGCCACCCACCCTTCCTTTGTGAACTGCCGCTTCATCGACAACAGCTGTGATGGGAAGGGCGGGGGAATGTATAACGACTTTTACTGTTCGCCGTTCCTGACCAACTGCATCTTTGCAGGAAACTATGCCATCATGGCCGGAGCCATGGGCAACGATGGCAGCTCATCGCCGACCATTGTCAACTGCACCTTCGCCAACAACGAAGCGTGGGACAAAGGGGCGGCCATTTACAACGGATCGCACGCGGCCTCGGCTGATCCCAACCTTCCGCAAATCGTCAACTGCATCTTCTATGGCAATAAAATTACCACTGCGCCGGGACCGACCGATCTCGAAGTGTGGCACGATAACTTTCCTGACATAACCTACTCTATTATCGAAGAGGGCTATGCCGGAGCAGGCAACCTTTCTGTTGATCCGCAGTTTGCCGATGCGGCCAGCCGTAACTTTATGCTGGTCAACAGCTCCCCGGCCATCGATGCGGGCAGTAATGCCGCAAGCGGAACTGATGATATCGATGGCGTTCCGCGTCCCCTCGACGGCGACAACGACGGTTCGGCTCTCGTTGATATCGGTGCACATGAATATGTCAACACGGCTTCCGATACGGATGGGGACGGCATGCTGGATGAGTGGGAAGCCGAGTATGGCTTCAGTCCCGTTGCCGCGGAGGACGGACTGGCAGACAGCGATGGCGACGGCATTGTGGATGCCCATGAATCCATTGCGGATACCGATCCGCTCGACACCAACTCGCTCTTTATGATCACCGCCTTCGCCAGCGAGTCAGGAACAAACTGGATTGCGGCAACGGCTTCAGGGCAACGCCAATACAGCCTGCTCTACAGCACAAATCTGGCGACGGGCAGCTGGATGGTTGATTCGAACCAACTCGATCAGGCCGGTTCTGCGGATGGTCTTGAGTTTTATCACAACCCTGAAGTCGAACCGGTGTTCTATCGGGTTCGAGTCAGCGTGCCTTGAGCGGAAACGACGCGGACTTAAGCGCGATTTGCTTTGCGTGGAGCAGGCATGCTTAAGTCAGTGCTATTCGCGGGGCGCACCGTTCTACGACTGCTGCGACATCTCGGCCAGGGCTTCGAGTTTCTTCAGTGCCTTGCCGGATTCGATAGATTCCACCGCGAGCGCGAGTCCCGCTTCCGGAGTGTCGGCCTTACCGCCAGCCATGATGGCGAAGGCGGAGTTGAGCAGGACAATATCGCGCTTCGCTCCCTTTTCGCCGTTGAGGATGGCGCGGGTGATGGCCGCGTTTTCAGCCGGTTCGCCGCCGACGAGCTCGGGCGCGGTGGCGGTTGCCAGTCCGAGATCGACCGGGTTCAGTTCATACGATTCCACTGCGCCGCGCTTGATCGAAGTGACCATGGTGGTCGTGGTCGTGGTAAATTCGTCGAGGCCGTCATTGCCGTGGACGATATACTGATGGTTCATGTCGAGCTGGGCGCAGGCGTCGGAGACGACCGGAACGAGCTCGGGCTTAAAGACGCCCATGACGCCGTTCTTGACGCCGGCCGGGTTGCAGAGCGGTCCGAGAATATTAAAGATGCTCCAGATGCCGAGTTCGCGCCGCGGGCCAACGACATGCTTCATCGCCGGATGCAGCGCGGGGGCAAAGAGAAAGGCGACGCCGAGTTCGTTCAGGCACTCTTCCATACGCTGCGGGGGGTACTGAATATTTACGCCGAGGGCATCGAGCACGTTGGCCGCGCCGGATTTACTGGAGACGCCGTAGGAGCCGTGCTTGGCGACGGTGACGTCGGCACCGGCGATAACAAAGGTGGAGGTGGTGGAAATGTTGAAGGTGTGGGCGCAGTCGCCGCCGGTGCCGACAATATCGACCGCGTTGGGGTCGTCACACTTGATTTTGGTGGCATTGGCGCGCATCACTTCGGCGCAGCCGGCAATCGCTTCCGGGGTTTCGCCGGTGAGCCGCAGTCCGGTGATGAAGGCGCCGATCTGCGCTTCCGAGGCTTCGCCCGACATAATGTCGGTCATGGCCGCGGCGGCTTCTTTGCGGGAAAGGGTTTCGTTGCTGACGAGTTTGGCGACGGCTTCTTTGATCATGATGGTGCTCCGTATTTTTTGACGGGATTAAAAGGATGAACAGGATTTGGCTTTGTTCATCATGCCTATTTGAGCGGAGACGATATTCAAAGCGGAGAGAGAATGGAAGCGGGGAGGTGGTTTTTTTGGAGGGTCAGCGGCCTCGCTGACC
>CAZABK010000067.1:0-16074 GCA_964483355.1 uncultured Verrucomicrobiota bacterium
GACTCGAGGTAGGGGGAGTTTTCGATGGAAACACGGTTTTCGCCGGCGAGGTAGAGAATCTCCTCCTGATCCTCGGGCATGTTTTCAACATAGTCGGCGAAGCAGGTCTTTTCGCCGGCGTCTTTGCTGGTGGATTCAAACAGCAGCAGGTCGGCAATCTTTTCCTTGTTTTCCCAGTCGGTCTGCAGGCCCTCCTTGAGGATGCCGCTGAAGTTTTCGTGGAAAATTTTGAACTCCTCGTAATCCGTCTTTTTCATGTTGGCCAGCGTCTTGAGCACGCGGGTCGTCAGGTTTTTACGGATTTTGTCGAGCAGCGGGTTTTCCTGCAGGATCTCGCGGGAAACGTTCAGCGGCAGGTCGGAGGAATCGACGACGCCCTTCACGAAGCGCAGGTAACCCGGTAGCAGGTGTTCGAAGTCGTTGCCGATAAAGACGCGCTGAACATAGAGGTTCAGGTGCGCCTTCGGATCGTTGTTCATCATCATGTCGAACGGCTTGTGTTCGGGGATGAAGAGCAGCGCCTTAAACTCGATCGCGCCTTCGGCGTTATAGTGGATCGTCTCCGCCGGAGAGTTGGTGTCGTGCGAGATGTGTTTGTAAAACTCGCCGTATTCCTCGTCGGTGATCTCGTTTTTCGGGCGCAGCCAGATCGCCTTCTGGGAGTTGATCTGCTCTTCGACCTCTTCTTCCGCCTCGGTTTCTTCATCCTTTTTGGTGGTGAAGAGCACGACCGGATGTTCGAGGAAGTCGGAGAATTTTTTGTCTGTGGGGCGGTTGGTTCATTCGTTCTGATATTCCGCCGCATCTTCTTTGAGGTGCAGCGTAATCTCGGTGCCGCGCGTTTCCTTGTCGGCATCGGACAGGGTAAATTCGCCGACGCCCTTGGATTCCCATTTAACCGCCGGCTCGCCGTGCGCTTTGGAAATCACGGTAACGTCGTCGGCCACCATGAACGAGGCGTAGAAGCCGACGCCGAACTGGCCGATCAGCTCCGGATTGTTTTCCAGGTCGGATTCCTTGGCGCGGGCGAGAAACTGCTTGGTGCCGGAGTGGGCGATGGTGCCGAGGTTTTCAATCACCTGGTCGCGCGACATGCCGATGCCGTTATCGGAAATGGTCAGCGTTTTGGCCGCTTCGTCGGCACGGATGGAAATCTTCCAGTCGGATTCGCCGTCGAGGATTTCGGGATTGTTGAGCCCTTCAAAACGGACCTTGTCGATGGCGTCGGCCGCGTTGGAAATCAGTTCGCGCAGGAAGACTTCGCGGTGGGAATAGAGGGAGTGGGTGATGAGATGAAGCAGCTGCTCCAGCTCGGTCTTGAATTGCATGGTTTCTTCAGCCATTGGTATTGCTCCTTGTTACTTCTTAAACAAAACAGGCGAGTAGGATTACGAAAGCGCCCAATGCGTTTCAAGCCTGTGCTTTAAAGAATCTGCGGGGATGAGTCTTTCAACTCTTGCTGGATGACTTCTAGCTGCCGGATGGTTTCAAGATTCTTTGGGCGCCTCATCGCTTTCTTGGCCGTTAACGGCAGCCAGACCGTCGACAAGCACAAAGTCAACATCGGCGTCCAGCAGGCGATCAATGATGTCGGTCAGGCTATGCACGTTTCTTTTCCATCGCACAGCGAAGTTTCTTTATGGTGGCCAGCGACTGGTCGTGGCGGCGCAGGCGTTCGAGCGGAGTCAGGCGCAGGTTTGCCCGGATCAATGAAATATCGATTCCGTACGCTTCGGCTTCTTCATGAACTGCCATCTGTTTTTCCATGCCCGAAAACTACAGGATCGGCATGCCGTCGCCATAGCTGAAAAACGGTGTTTTTCAGCAACGGCGGTTGCAGGTCAATTTGCGGGATCCTGTTTTTATACCGCAATCGGGTCGGCGCCGATCGTGCCGATGTGGTCTTCGATATATTTATCGGATTCCACATAGGTGAGTCGCTGCTCGACCTCTTTCAGACGCGCTTGGCAGCCGAGCTGCTCGACTTCGGAAACGTTGTGTTTCTTGCTGATGAAGTCGTTGAGATACTCGATATGCTTGCGGCAGGCATCGGCCTTGCGCTCCTGCTTGAGCTGGAGGCGCTCCTTGTACCAGTCGCTGGCCAGAACCGCGTCGCGCTCAAACAGGGCGCGGATTTCGCGGTCGCCGGCATCTTTGCCTTCATAGGCGCCGGTGGCCATGATGTGAATCAGGGCTTTCAGCGGCGGAATAAAGCTGTCGACCGAACCGTCATCGATATAGCGCTGGGCAATCATCTGTTGCGTTTCAACGATGTTGTTGATGCCGTCGACATACTCTTCCATGCTCTGGAGCTCCGGTTGGAGCATGTCCGGCTCAAACACCGTCTTCGGCGCTTCGAATACTTTGCCGACAAAGTCATTCACGAAGGTTTGGGTGATGCGGTAGCCGAGGCGGCTGGCCAGGACCGGCTTGCCGGCGTGTTCGAAGTCTTCGAGCTTTTCGAGCTGGCCGGCGGCAATCATATGTTTCGGATCGCGCTCGGCCACGCTCAGGCGGCACCACAGCTCCGGAATCAGGATGCTGATGTCGTGCTCAACCTTATGCTTTTTGCCGATGTAGCCGGCGGCGGTGCTGAACCCGTTGCTGTCGGTCAGGATGAAGGAGAGCAGCGTGTTGTTCAGGTCAGCCGTGGCCGGAAGGGCATTGAAGGGGCCCTTGGTCAGGGCGCCTTCGGTGCCGGCACCGGTGGTGGAGGGCGATTTGCCGGTCAGCGAGCAGATAAAGTCCATGAACAGCTCCGGCAGTTCCTGATAGTGGATCGGTCCGTAAACCGCCAGCGGACGGATGCCCGGTTCCGCCGGATTGTTACGGCGCCCCGGAAGGACGGCGTTCACCGGCGTGAAGAGCGGATTGCCCGACTTAATTTTACGGAACAGACGGGTCGACATCAGCGCGAGATATTTCGGCATGCCGTCCACCAGGTCGGGGCGGGTCTGCAGATAGCGCGGGTTCTTGGTCGGCGCGCCGTCAACGATGCGCGGCGAGGCGGTATCCACGAAAAGCTGATTTTCGTTTTCCGATTCGGCCGCTTTCTTGATCAGTTTGCGCATCGGCTTGGTGTACTGGTTGTACATGACCGAGTGGTCGACAATATCCTGTGCTACCTGTTTGTTCAGCGGGGCAAAGTTGGAGAGGAAGTTGTTCGGACCGCCGATGTCAGCTTCGGCCGCCTTGTCGAAGCCGCGGTTGATCGCTTCGTCCGGGCGCTGGAAGAGGCGCGACTCGCAGTTTTCCACAATCTTCACGCTGTCGAATCCGGCATATTCCGGGTTCAAGTCGGTCAGCAGATGGCTCGGCACTACGATAGAGGCGGAGATGTCATCTTCCCACTGGATCTTTTCGGCCGGAATAAAGTCGGTACGCAGCTTACTGGTGCGCCAGATTCCGTTGGTGTCCATGCCGACGCGCAGATAGTTGCCCTTGACCTTCTTGCCGTCGAACTTGAGTTCGTGGCCCTGTTCGCCGTTGATGAAGTCGACGCTCAGGTGCGAACGCCAGTCGGTGCCCCATTCGGGTTTGTAGAAGCGTTTCAGCAGGAAGACCAGCCCCTTGATGCGGTTCGGGATGCTGCTGAGCCATTCGTTGAACTCGGCGGTATTTTCTTCGGACGGGTTGAGCAGCTTGATCACAGAACCGAGCGAACGTTCGTTGCAAAGGATGGGGCGGGTTTGATGCCCTTCCTCGCGCGGAACCTTGAAGCGGGTGCTGTAGTCGTGGTCGAGGACTTCCTGAACGGCATCCAGATCCTTTGCGTAGTCCGCCACGAAAATGGAACCGGAGATCATCGCGTCGGTCAGCGACTTGGAGATCTCGGACTTGCCGCCGCCGGAAACGGTGCACGGCTTATGGCAGAGCGTACCTTCGGCCACCGTGCCGACCAGGCGCCAGTTGTTGGAGGTCGGACTCTGCTGCAGGGTGACGCGGTATCCGGACGGATAAACAAACACGCGGTTCTGCAGCAGTTTCAGGCACTGGGTTTTGCCGCTTTTCGTCCAGGTGACGCTCTGGTCCGGAATGCTGAATTTGGCGGTTTCCGGAACAAAGAAGACATTCGGGTGCGCGTTGTCGGTGGCATACCCTTCGGGATGGATGGTCACTTTGTCGCCCATCACATGCAGGACGTTGGCTAGGGTGTGGTCGAGGTGGGTCAGGGTGCCGTCCGGCGAAAAGTGCTCGGCGAGGTTGTACTGCGGAAGGGCCAGCGCGCCGCCGGCGTGCTCCTCTTCGCAGAGGCCGTAGAGGTTGGCCGCGAAGCCGATCTGGGTTTTGACCTCTTTTTTGCAGTAGCCGAAATAGTTGTCGGCAATCAGGGTGACGATCACGCCGTTTTCGTCGCGCGCGGTAATCTTGAACGGCGTGCCGCCGTTGTAGAGTTCGTCCGGTGAGGCCCAGCACATGCCATCGCGCTTTTGGCGTTCGGTGGCGTCATCGACGTAGGGCAGTCCGAGATCTTTCTTCTTCAGGCCGCAGATGTGCGGGGCGAGGATGACGCAGCCGGTGTAGCCCGTCCAGTTGTCCGGCTCCAGGCCGGCATCGTTTTCCGGCAGGTAGGGGTCGCCGGCATTGCCGAAAATGGATTCGACGAAATCGAGGTTGCAGGCATAGTTTCCGGGAACAAAGAAGCGCACTTCCATATCCTTCTTCGGCAGGAAGCCGGGAACCTCCGGGCTGACCATCGGGCGCAGCAGCAGGGAGATGTGGCAGGCGGCCTTCTTCTTCTGGTCGGAAGTGAAAGGGAGTTCCATCTGGTCCTGCGGCGGATTCAGTGCGATCTCCAGCAGCTTGGCATACGCCTGTTTCGGGACTTCCAGCTTGTCGGCCGGAACCGGGAAGCCGCCCTCGGCCACGTGGAAAACGCCTTTCGTGGTCCGGCGGTCATGCTTGGGGTTGTGCAGCACGCCTTGCTGGATGCGGTAGGACTCGATGCCGTTGGCGATGAATTCGTCTTTGTGCGGCGGGAGCGACAGCTCGCGCGCCAGACCGTGGCGATCGAGGGTGAGGGTGCGGTTCGGCAGGGTCGGCACCTCCTCGCACACATCGGACAGGTAGTTGTTGAGGAAATTCTGGATGCGCTGATCGACCGGACAGAGATAGTCGTGCAGGATGCGGTTCTTTTCCTTGATGTTGTTGATCAGGTCGAGCGCGATATCGAGTTCCTTGCCATCGCTTTTTTCATAGATCGGCTGATCCAGGGCGGACAGTTTCAGGTTGATGTAGGCCGTCAGTGTCTTGCGGTGGCTTTCGGAGGCCATGTCGACCCCGATTCCCAATGATTTTTTCAAGTCTTTCATGTCGGATTCTCCGTTAAAAATGGCAGTTGCACATTGGAAAATAGGGAGGATTCGCCGAATTCCAAGCCTAATACCCAACTATTTACATCGGGTATTCCATCAAGGTCGCGCAGGGAGTAAGATGTTACAAAAATGAATCGAAATTGCGGCAAAAATGTCGCGCCAAGAGCCCTTCTATATCAAAGGATCAGCATGCAGTCGCCATAGCTGAAAAAGCGGTATCTTTCCGCGACGGCGGTTTCGTAGGCCTTAAGCATCAGTTCGCGTCCGGCGAAGGCCGACATCATCATGAGCAGGGTCGACTTCGGCAGATGGAAGTTGGTGAGGATGGCGTCGACGTTTTGGAAGTCGTAGGGCGGATAGATAAAAATGTTGGTGGAGCCCTCGGCGGCCTGCAGCGGCACCACCGATTCGAGCGTGCGCACGGAGGTGGAGCCGACGGCGACGACGCGCCCGCCGGCCTGTTTCGCGGCGGTGATGGTTTTTGCCGATTCGCTCGGAATCAGGTAGCGCTCGTGATGCATTTCGTGGTCGGTAATGATATCCGCCGAAACGGGGCGGAAGGTGCCGAGGCCGACGTGCAGGGTCAGCTCGGCTTTGTTTACGCCCTGCGCTGAAAGTTGCTTCAACAGTTCCGGCGTAAAGTGCAGTCCGGCGGTCGGGGCGGCCGCGGCGCCGGGTTCGGAGGCATAGACGGTCTGATAGCGCTCTTTGTCAGCATCAACCTGTTCGCGGCTCTGTTCCTTGCGCGCAATGTAGGGCGGCAGCGGCGGAACGCCCTCCTCGTCGAGAATTTCCATTAGCGGTCGGTCGGATTCAATCTTGAGCACCGCTTCGCCCTGTTCGCCGTCTTCGCGCATCGTGGCGGTGGCCTTACCGGAGCAGAGCGTCAGCTCGTCGCCGACCTTCGGGCGCCGCGATGTCTTCATCAACACCTTCCAAATGCCGGGCGCCGTCTCGTCGAGCAACAGCAGTTCAACCTTGCCGCCGGAAGCCTTGTTGCCGAAAACGCGCGCGGGAATGACCTTGGTGTTGTTGAGCACCAGCACGTCGGGCGCGCGCAGATAGTCGGCAATGTCGATGATCGTTTTGTGCTCGATCAATCCCGTGTCGCGGTGCAGCACCATCATGCGCGCCAGCTCGCGCCGTTCGGGCGGGTGCTGGGCAATCAGTTCCGGCGGCAGATCATAGTTGAACAGGTCTGTTTTCATTTGTTAGCTTTGCGTTTTCGAAGGGATTTGAATAACAGAAGGGCGCAAAGTTCGCGAAGACAAAACGACATTCTTTGCGAGCTTTGCGATCTTGGTGTTAAAACAATTTAAGGAGAGCAGGATGAAGATTTTGGTGGTAGGCAACGGCGGCCGCGAACATACGCTGGCATGGAAGCTGGCGAACGACAGTGCAAAGCCGGAAATTTTCTGTACGCCGGGCAATGCCGGCACGGCGGAACTGGGAACCAACCTTAATTTTGGCGCAACCGACCTCGACGGCATCAAAGGCTGGTGCGCGGACAACAAGCCCGACCTCGTCGTCATCGGCCCCGAAGCGCCGCTCTGCGCCGGACTGACCGATGTGCTCGAAGCCGACGGCATCCGCGTCTTCGGCCCCTGCAAAGCCGCCGCCGAGCTCGAAGGCTCCAAACAGTTCGCCAAGGAAATCATGAAGGCCGCCGGCGTGCCGACCTCGGCCTATGAAACCTTTACCAATCCCGACGATGCCTGCGCCTATGTCCGCGAACGCGGCGCGCCGATCGTCATCAAGGCCGACGGCCTCGCGGCGGGCAAGGGCGTAACCGTTGCCGAAACGGTCGAACAGGCCGAAGCGGCGATTCGCGATGCGCTCGAAGGCAACGCGTTCGGCGATGCCGGCAGCCGCGTCGTGATCGAAGATTTCCTCGTCGGCGAAGAGGCTTCCATTCTGGCGCTGATCGACGGTGAAAACGTGGTGATGCTCGCCTCGTCGCAGGACCACAAGCGCATCTTTGAAAAGGACGAAGGCCCGAATACCGGTGGCATGGGCGCCTATTCCCCGGCCTCGATCGTGAATGAAACTGTTCTGAAAAAGGTGAAGGACGAGGTTTATGACCGCACCCTGGCCGAGCTGAAAAAGCGCGGCATCACCTATAAGGGCGTGCTCTATGCCGGCCTGATGATCGACAACGACCAGCCGAGCGTCGTCGAGTTTAACTGCCGGTTCGGCGATCCGGAAACGCAGTGCGTGCTGGCCCGCTGGGACGGCGACATGCTTCCGGCGATCAACGGCGTGATCGCCGGCAACCTTTCCGAAGAGATGATTTCGTGGAAAGACGAGCACAGCGTCTGCGTCGTGATGGTGGCCGGCGGCTATCCGGGCTCCTACGCCTCCGGTGACGAGATTGAAAACCTCGACAAGGCCAACGCGGTTGACGACACCGTCGTTTTCCATGCCGGCACTGCGCTCGAAGGTGAGAAGGTGGTGACGGCCGGCGGACGCGTGCTGGGCATTACTTCGCTCGGCAAGGATCTGCCTGATGCGCTCTCGAAGGCCTATATTGCCGTCGAAACCATCAGCTTTAAGGATGCGTTCTACCGCAACGACATTGCCCACCGCGAAATGAAGCGCCTGGGCATCGATTTTAACAACGAATAGGAGAAATAATTATGGCAGACAAAAAACCTACTGTAGCAATTGTAATGGGCAGCAAGACCGACTGGCCCGTAATGGAATTCACGCGCAACACGCTGAAGGAGTTCGGCATTGAAAGCACCGTCAAGGTGATGAGCGCGCACCGCACGCCGCACGAAGCGGTTGAGTTTGCGGAAAGCGCCGCTGATAACGGCTATCAGGTGATCATCGGCGCGGCCGGTGGTGCGGCGCATCTGTGCGGCGTTCTGGCGGGTCACACGGTTCTTCCGGTGGTTGGCGTTCCGGTGAAGGGCTGGTCGCTCGACGGCATGGATTCGCTGCTCTCCACCGTGCAGATGCCCAAGGGGGTTCCGGTGGCCACCGTTGCCATCGGTAAAGCCGGTGCCATCAACGCGGCGATCCTGGCGGTTCAGATTATGGGTACTGCCGATGCCGAGCTGCGCGCTAAAATGGTCGAGTACAAAAAGAACATGGCCAAAGAAGTTCTGGCAGCCGATGCCGAGCTGCAGGCGGAGCTGAACGCGTAATTCATAGCGCGTACTTCGTAATACGTAAAACGGTGGCTGACTTGTTCGGTCACCGTTTTTGTTTTTCCACGCCAAGCCGCAAAAGGAAGTATTATATTTTCCTGCTCCTCTGCCCTTTGCGCGAGATATATTCAGTCCCAAAATCCGGCCGGTTCCTGGCCGATGCGCCAGAAGGCGATGCCGCGGGTCGGTTGGGTGGAATAAAGTTCCCGCTTGGCATTGAGCGACTGCGTGGTTTCGTAGTGCACATTCACGGTGACCGTTTCGCTGAAACTGTAGGAGGCGCCGTCTTTCGTCCACTTGGACTTGATGCCTTTGTTGAGCAACTCGGCGACGACATCCCGATTTTTGTAGGCTTTCGCAAAGCTGGGGTTTTGCCAGCCGCGGCCATAGAGCGGAATGCCCATGACGAGCTTTTCGGAATCGATGGTCCGGGTCGCATAGTCGTAGATTTTGCTGCACCACGGCAGCGAGGCGATCGGGCCGGCGGAGCCGCCGCCATAGTGCTCGTCGTAGGCCATGACGACGACGCGGTCGGCAACCCGGTTGATGAAGGGATAGTCGAAGGCGTCGTCGGGATTCTTCTGTTTGTGTTCGGCCCAGCGCGCCATGACGGCAACGCTGAAAAGCTTCTCTTTCGGGAGCGCCTTTTTGACAGCGGCGAGAAAGTTCAGATAGGCGGTGCCGTCGGCCTTGGCGATGCTTTCAAAGTCGATCTGTATGCCGTCGAATGGTTTGGCGCGTTTGACGATGCCGGCAATGATGCGGTCGCGGAACGGGAGCGCGGGGTCGAGGTAGATGTGCGCGAGCGTGGTGTTCCACGGGATGGTGATGACGAGGTGATAGCGCGTTTCCGGATGAGCGCCGGGCAGGGCGGGCGGCGCGGCGTGGCCGCCTTTCAGGTGGCCGTCGGGATCAACCTGTGCGCTGAAGCAGGCGACGTCGGTGATGGCCGAGCGCGCCGGAAAATATTTTTCCTCGCCCTTCATCAGATAGGCCCAGGTTTCGGGAACGGTGTTGGCCTGCCCGGCGAGCGCGGACAGCATCAGCAGAAAGACGAGAATCGATTTTTTCATGCGCTCCAAGGTAGGAGCGCCCGCGCACGCTGTCAAGGGAACTAGGCTGCGCCGGCGGCCTCCTGGCTCTTTTCATCGGGCATGATGATTTCCGCCGCGGTTTTTCGGAAGGGGAGCTCAATGAGGAGGGTCGTGATGCCGCCGTCGCGGTATTCGAGGTTGATTTTTCCGTTGAGCAGGGTGATGTAGCGCTTGGCGAGCGTCAGGCCATATTTGCCGTCGATGGCGCCGTCAACCGCCGGCGTGTCGGCTGTTCCAAAGATTTTGGTGAGCAACGGATCGTTATTCAGCGTTCCGGTGTAGGCCATTTCGAAGATGATCGTGGCAGTATCGGCGTCGCCGGCTTTGCGTGCGGCATGCAGGCCTAGCCGTCCCTTTTCGGTGTGTTCCAGGGCATAGCCCAGCAGGATGGAGAGCAGTTCATGGACCTTGTGTTCATCGGTTTCAATCAGCTTGGGAACGTTGTGGGCGGCCTGATATTGCGCGAAGCTGACGGCAAAAAACAGTTGTTTGGTTTCGGCACGGTGGGTGAACTGCCGGTCGAGCCTGTGGATGAGTTCATGCAGGTTGCATGGGGCTGGTTTGACCTCGGCGCTGCCATTGCTCAGGTGGGTCAGCTCGCAACGATAGTTCATCATGTCGATCAGGCTGCGGCAGCTTTGGCCGATCTCTTCCACGCCGGATTTTTGCTGGGGGGTAAGGTTTTCGGCCTGCCCGATCTGCCGGGTGGTTTCAACGGCCGGCGCTAACGATTCGCAGACGGCTTTATTCAGTTCATCAACCAGAGTGGTGTTCATCCGGCCGACGGCATCGGTCTCGGCCAGGGCGTGCGCCACCTGCGTCTGTTGTTCGGCCTTGAGCTGCTCGAGCCGAGCTTCGGCCTGCTGCATTTGCAGGGTGGCCTCTTCGCGCTGGCGGCTGGTTTGTTGCAGTTCGGTTTCACGCTCGTTGATCGCCTGTTGCAGTTCGCAGATGTTCTGCTGGAGCAGGGTTTCGTTTTGTTGGTATTGTTCATTCTGCTTCTGCAGCGATTGGGTCTGCTGTTCGACGAGGGCGTCGGTGTTTTTTCGGCTGGCAGCGAGGGCGATATTCAGTTCGGCCAGTTCCTGCTCGCGCTGCCGGCGCTTTTGCTCTTCGGTCTGTACTTTTTGCGTCAGGGCTTCGCGCGACTCTTCCAGTGCGGCAATCTGTTTGACCTGTTTCTGCCCGTCGTCGCGCAGAACACTTTCCGAGAGCTGCAGCCGAGTTACTTCGTTGAGCAGTTCACCGGTCTTTTCGGCCAGCAGCTGTTGCTGACCTTCTGCCTGCTGCTTGAGGCTGGCCTGAAGCTCAGCGAGCTCAAGCCGCGTTTTGTGATGCTCCTGTTTTGCGGCCGACAGTTCCGAGTTGCGTTTTTTCAGGCTCTCTTCAAGCTGTTCTTTTTTCTGCTGCAGGTCGCTGAGCTTCTGGTGCTGGTGAACTTCGTTGAGGCGGCTTTCGGCAAGGCTCAGGTTCAGCTTCTGGGTTTCGCGACCAATCAGTTCCTGCTGCTGCCGTTCCATCTGTTCAAGCTCCTGCTTCATCTGCAGGCACTCTGTTTCGGCGCTTTCGCGTGCCTGGACCTGTTCGGCGTGGTCCTTGATTCTTTGCTGGAGTGATTTTTCGAGTTCGCGGATGCGCTCGTTGAGCTCTCGTTCATGCTGGCGGAGGTTTTTTTCGCGGATCTGCTTGCTGGCCAGTTCCTGCTTAATCGATTTGGTTTCGTTTTCGAGCCGCTGGCTGAACTGGTGTTTCAGCGCATCGAGTTCCTCCATGTTCTCGATCAGTTTTTCGGCGGCGGCTTTGCGTTCGACGATTTCGTGTTCCAGCTCGGCGGCATGTTTTTCGGTTTTCTGCCGGAACTGCTCTTCGGTTTCCTGCAGTTGATGGGTTGTTTTCTTGAGCCGCTTTTCGGCAAGGACCCGATCGGCATGTTCGTTTTTGAAGCGTTCGTCGTGTTTGACGTGAAGCGCGGTGAGTTTTTCGCGGGATTCGCTGAGTTGGCTCTTGAGGGTTTCATGGTCAGCTTCTGCCTGGCTGCGCAACTTGGTTTGTTCGTCGAGCTGTTCGCGGAGTTCTCCGCTGCGCAGTTCGATTTTTTTCAGCTCATCGTCGCGGATGGAGAGCAGCTCTTCCCACTTGCTGCGCTTGTCGGTTTCGGCGTCGAGTTCTTCCTGTCTGCGGGCCAGTTGTTCCTCGAGCTGGCGCTGGCGATCCAGCAAGCCCTCTTCGCTGCGCCGCAGGGTTTCCTCGGCCCGTTTGCGTTCCGCGAGCTGTTCGCTGTATTCATGTTCGCGGTTGGCTTTTTCGGCTTCTGCCATTTTAAGTTTTTGGGTGACGTCGGAAAGCGCGGTGGCGGTTTTGCTGTACTCGCTTTGGGCGGTGCGCAGTTTGCCCTGGGTATTCTTGAGCTGGGTTTCGAGCTCGTTGCGATAGTGGCGGCTCTCTTCCTCTTTCTGTTTGCGCTCGGTGATCTCGAGCGAGAGTCCGACGACGCCTTCGACGAGTCCTTCGCTGGAGGCGAGCGGAATCTGAAGGGTTTCCAGCCAGCCGGATTTTTCGCGGGCTTCATAGCGCCGCTCGATGCGGTGGAGCGAGCTGGTCTTCATGGTTTCGATGGCCAGCTGGTCGTGGTCGTGCGGCGTAGCCGGCATGACTTCAAAGATGGTTTTGCCGATCCAGTCTTCCTGCGGAATGCCGGTGCGCCGGGCGAGCCGTTTGCTCGCATAGAGATAGCGGCAGCGGGTGTCCTTCACATGCACGTCGGCGGGTAGGGTATCGAGAATCTGGTTCATGAAACGCACCTGACTGGTCAGCTCGGCCTGTTCGCGTTTTTGCCGGCTGATGTTGCGCTGCGAACCCCAGATGCCGACCAGCATGTTGTCCTCAACGAGGCCGACGACATTGTTGAGCAGGTTGATCCGTTTGCCGGTGGCATCCTGCCGGGTCGATTCGAGCTCGCTGGATTTGAGCCCGGCTTCGACAAAGGTCAAGAGGTCGGCGGTGGACCGAAAGGGGCCGCAGCCGTCCTTCAGTTCGCTGATGGTCTTGTCCTGCAGGTCAGACGGTTTGGCGCCATACATGGCGGCAAAGGTATTGTTGCAACCGGCCAGCGTGGCGGTGGACATAATGGCCTCGGCAATTCGGGCGGGCGAGGCATCCAGCGGAATCGGGGTTTCGGGGACGAGGCGGTAGCTGCCCTCGACGGTTTCGGCAACGAAGCGGGCATGCCGTTGAATCTCTTTGTCGAGCGTAAGCTTTTCCTCATGGTGTGCGGTCGTGTCGGCGACCCATCCGATGTAGCTTTCGAGCTCTTTTTTGTGGTTGTAGACTTTGTTGGCGACACAGGTTACATGCACCGCGGGGTGCCGTGGGGGAGTAAAGCGGAAGCTTAGATTAAGCGGCGCGTCGCCTTCGGTGAAGGCTGCCCAGGCCTCCTGGAAGAATTCGCGGTCGTCGGGATGAATCGCGCTTTCGAGCCCATCCTGAAGTGCCTTTTTCGGATAGAGCCCCGACATTTTCTGGAGAGCGGAGTTGAGATAGGTGCATTGTCCGCCGATATCCATCTGGAATACGCCGGTTTCGGCGCCGAACAGAATGCCCTGATAGCGCGCGGTGGTGTTGGCCAGTTCGTTTTGACTCTGTTCGAGCGCTTTTTCGGATTCGTCCAGACGCTGGCGGGTGTTGCCCAGTTCGCCAGCCACATCCTTGAGTTCGCGATTTGCCAGATTGAAGCGGTGCTGGAAAATGAAAAACATGACGAGCGAGAGTATCAGCAGGAAGCCGATCAGGATGTAGCTGGTCAGACTCAGTTCTACCGTCATGATCTCCATGATCAATTTGCTCTCCTCGGCAAGTGCGGCGGGGGCTGTGCCTGCGGTTGCAAATGCGGTCAGAAGCTGCGGTTTCAAAGAGTGGCAAGTTGCTTTCATGTTTTTCCTTAGGTCCTTGAGTGATCGGTAGATAGAGCAGCATCTTGCGTGCCAGTCACGTTGTGAATTGTTGTGGCATAATTGATGCTATATTTGAGCGTACTATGGAGAAGAGAGAGCATACTCATTTGATGCTGCTGCTTCTGGCGGCGCTGGTGATTGTTTCCGCGAATGCCGCGGTTTGGCTGGCGGCCCGGCAGGGCATCATTCCCACCATTGAGAATATTGTGTTGTGGGGTGCATTTGCCGCATTCAGCACATTGTGCACGCTGTGGGCGACCCGCCTGCTGGGATTGCAGCCGGTGCTGGTGGCGCTCTCCTATGTTGCCGGCGGTCTGCTGGCCAGTCTGGGGGTGCGTGGAGTGGAATCCATCGGAATCGCGGAGGCCGTGGTTGCGGGGGGCGCTTTCGGGGCTTTCGGTTCCTTGGGCGTGGGGAACGTGGTGGTGCGGGAGCGAAGTGCCGGCTATTGCCGGAGCCATGCTGCCCTGGTGTTTGTGCTGCTCGGCCTGCTTGTGCTGGACGGCATATTGATCAGCCGCGTTTGGCAGGCGGGGGCAACGGCCATTATAAACGGATTGGCTCTGCCTCTGGTGGTGGTTGGGGGTGTGTGTGGATGTCTCTGGTTGGCGCTCAATCGTCTGAAAATAGAACCGGTCTCCATGACAACGCTCCCGGAGGAGCCGGAGGGCGAGGCCTCGGAAGAGATCGAGCGCGCCGACCCGGCTGCGAGGATCACTCTGGAGATGCCCGAAGAGGCCGAGGAGGAACCTGTTGAGCTGGCCATGCCGCTGCCGACCGTTTTGCCCGATCTTGCCATTCCGGTTTGCGATCCCGATCCCGAGCCGGAGGCTGAGGCGGGGGAATTCCTGCCGCTGGAGCTCGACGCCGTCGAAGAATAATCTCTCTCCCGTAACACTACGGCGCAGCCCAGTCTCAACCCAATTTAACCGCTGATTACGCTGATGAGCGCAAATATAATTAGATGCGGGTGGTGACAATTTCAAGAATCCGTACCTCTCCGCGCAATCCGCAGTGGAAAACTTGCCGGGAAAGTTCATTCCATTATTGAACCTGTGCAATCTGTGGATGTTTACAGTTCGGATCTTTCCGTAATGAAAGCGCTGCTGTATTGTCCACATTGACCGGGACGGGACGTTTCATTTAGCAGCGGGGATACACTCCGGCAAAGAAAGGGATGCGAATCATGCAACGTAGTCGGTGGCTCATCGTTACAGCAATTTTGATAATGGCGGGAAGCCTGGCGTTTGCCGCGCCGAAAAAAGCCAGCGCAAAGATTGATCGGCTGGTTTTTTCCAAGCTTGATGAGCTGGGCATTCCGCCCTCCGATCCCTGCACCGATGAGGTGTTTTTGCGGCGCGTCTATCTGGATATGATCGGAACGCTGCCGACCCCGCCGGAGGCCCGCCGCTTCCTCAGCAGCAACAGCGCCAACCGACGCACGGAACTGATTGAAGAGCTGTTCGAACGTGACGAATTTGCCGACTATTGGTCGCTCAAGTGGTGCGACCTGCTACGCGTCAAGGCCGAGTTTCCGAGCAAGCTCTGGCCCAATGCCGTTCAGGCCTATCATCGCTGGGTCCGCACGGCGCTGTTCAACAATATGCCCTATGACGAATTTGCGCGCGCGCTACTCACCTCCAGCGGCAGCAACTTTCGCGTCGCACCCGTCAACTTTTACCGGGCCATGCCCAAGCGCGATCCGGAGTCCATTGCCAATATTGTGGCACTCACCTTCATGGGCATGCGCACCGACAACTGGGAGCGCGACGGGCTGTTGGGCATGGCGGCCTTTTTCGGTCAGGTCGGTTATAAAGGCACGGCCGAGTGGAAGGAGGAAATTGTATTCCATGATCCCACCCGGAAATTTCTCCACCCTGATACGCAGCTGCCGGTTCCGGCCCGTCTGCCCGGCAGAGCCGTTTGTGAACTGGCGGCGGGGCAGGATCCGCGGCAGGAGTTTGCCGACTGGCTGGTTGACAGCGACGTGTTTGCTCAGAACATTGTGAATCGAATCTGGTATTGGCTGCTCGGGCGCGGAATCGTGCATGAGCCCGATGACATTCGCGATGATAACCCGCCGCAAAATGAGGCGTTGCTCAATTACCTTGCGCAGGAGCTGGTCAAGAGCGGCTATGACCTGCGCCACATCTACCGCATCATTCTCAACTCCAAAACCTATCAGCTTTCCTCCATCCATAATGAAGGCAACCTTTCCGATGAGGCCAACTTTTCACACTACTATGTCCGGCGCCTCGGCGCCGAAGTGCTGATCGATGCCATCTGCCAGATCACCAAAACCACCGAATCCTATTCCAGCGCGATTCCCGAACCCTTCACCTTCATTCCGGAAAACCAGCGTTCCATCAAACTGGTCGACGGCAGCATCACCAGCCCGTTTCTCGATCTCTTCGGTCGCCCGCCGCGGGACACCGGCTATGAATCCGAGCGCAACAACACGCCGTCGAGCGCGCAAAAACTGCATATGCTCAACTCCACCCATATCCAACAGAAACTGGGCGCCAACAGGGCGCTGCGCGGGCAATATTTCCGGAAGGCGAAA
>CAZABK010000068.1:0-15886 GCA_964483355.1 uncultured Verrucomicrobiota bacterium
AAGATCGGGTTGAGGGAATTTTTGGCTTTACTCAGAAGGGCTTAATGGTGGTTATTCATTGGTAATTCTCGTTTTGCTCCCTGTGTTATACGGATGTCCGTATAACACCATAACAGCGGAATTCGCATAACACGCTTAATGCGAAAAGAGTTTATTGGATTGGCTTTGTTTTGCAAGGAATTATTGAGATGCTGTGTCGGGGTGAGGGGGTGGCTAGTGAAGCCACCACGTAGCGGTAATACCACTAACGTAAGCACATTTTGCTCTACCCGAGGCAGGCGAGCCGCCTGCGATATGCAACGTACCGCCGCCAACTTGGTGGCTACATGGGCCCGATGGAAGCAGGCGATACGGGAATCGTACCGCAGGCCGCTGGCCAGTCCAGTTGCATAGTCATTTCCAGGGGAATGCTCTTGGGTTAGTGCCATTACCACGTAGCGGAGGCTAAAGTAGAACAGGCGTCTCGCTCGTTTATAAGCAAGCGAGATGCCTGCTCTATTTATATAAATGCCGCTGTTTGGTTGCTAGAAGTCCTCTCTGCGCCTCTGCGCGGAATAAAATCCGTTATGCCGGAAAGTGATCGGTTCCATCTGTTTTGCTGTCTATTTCATAGGAAAGGAGTGGTGCAATGAAACAGCTGCTAAGCATAGTTTTTGGATGCGGCCTTCTGCTTGCGGGGTGCCAGATCTATCAGCCGCCGGTTGAGGAAGAGGTGGCGCTGTTTGATTATGACGGTCTGCCGAACCGTGAATATTTGGTGGGCGGCGGTTACATGGTCAGCTACCGGGCTAAGGAAGAGGGCGTTCTTTATGTCGCCGAGGAGCATAGCAAAAAATTGCTAGCGACCATTTCGCTTCAGCCGGGCGAAAAGCATGATATGCATTTTGATATCAATGACGAAAAGTTAGCGACCAATCTGGAGGCGATGGGGATCGACCCGCAGAAAGCTACATTTAAGTTATACTTTGTTGCGCACTAGAATGAATCAAGGCGCAATGTTGCCACTTCTGTGTGCATTTTAACCGCGAAAGAACGCAAGGATCGCAAAGAATAACGTGTGGGGTTTTGTTTTCGCGTTCTGTGTGTTCTTTTGCGGTTAATAAATTGGTTGCGGCTGAACTGCGCTAGGTTTATCTGTGGCCTTATACAAATCAGGGCAGGTGGTTCCACGCCTCTTCGAGCCGCTGGGCGGAAATCTTTACGGGGGTTTTTAGTTCCGGCGCAAAACGGTTAACGCGGAACTCTTCGAGCAGCAGCGCAAATTCAATCAGTCCATGGGCGGCGGCAATGTCGTCGCTTTCGAGCAGCTTTTCATTCAAACGGTTTTGGAACGGCTCGATTTCGGCCAGTTTGCGGCCATCCGCCTGCGGGTTGTTGCGGATACGCTGAATGCGCAACTGCATCGCCTTGAGATAACGCGGGTAGCGGCCCAATACATCCGGCGTCTGCAGAAAACCGGGACGGAACAGAAACTCCAGCTGCATTTCCAGATCGTGCAGCGTGTCAAAATCGGCTTTCAATCCGGAGAGAGCGGACACAATCTCTTCGCGCTGTCCGATCAGTTTTTCGAGAATCCCGGCATTTTCCTCCACCGTTTGATAAAGCACGGTTCGCGCGTAGGCCGCCCGTTCCGCAAAAGCCCCTGCATCCTGGATCCTGTATCTGGAATCCTCTGTCAGCGCTTCCACAATCGACGCATTCATCAGGTCGGTCAGAAAATCGCTGTCGATGGATGAGAGGGTGAGCTGCAGGATGGGCGTAAGCGGCGGACGCTTTTCGACATATTTCACCTGATCCTTCTGCTGAATGCGGAAGAGCTGGGCGAGTCCGGCTCGATGCGAAACGTCGGCATCAATCGCACTCAGGAAAACGCTGCGGCCGACGCCACCGGCTTCGGCGGTCAGCGCCGGATAGCCGCGCGTTTTTTTGCTGTCGTCGCTGGTGATAAATTCCGGCAGCTCGCCGCCCGGCCAAAGCTTGCCCGGCGGCAGCGTCCATTTGGCAAAGGCCAGCTCCGTGCTGCTGCGATGCGCGCTGAGCCGATGATCTTCGGAAATCGAAGTGTGAATCCGGACAATTTCGTTGTTCTTCGTTTCAATCACCTTCATGCGCAAAAATTCCGGAAGGACGGATTCGTCAAAGTCCGAGGCATCGACCGGCAGCTTAAATTCGTTCTGGAGCCAGCGCGAAAGAACGTCGAGCAGAGGGCCCTTTGTTGTACCGCCCGCTTCCAGCGGGCTGTCCGTGGCCGCCAAGATGGCGGCGGTACGGCAAAAAGCTCTTGCAGCCTGGTCGATCGGCGAAATGGTGGTACGTAAATTTTTCGGCAGGGTGCGCAGGAGGCGGTTTACCTTTTCTTCGAGCCAGCCCGGCACGAGCCAGTCCGGCGCCCAGTCGGGCAGGAAGGCCAGTTTGTCGGTCGGGCAGACCAGCGCAATGCCGTCGAGTTCTTCGCCGGGATCGAAGGTGTAGATCAGCTGAAAATCCTCGTGGTGGAACGTCAGCCATTCCGGATAATCCTCCGGGCGGATCGGTTCCGTCTGCGGATAGATGGCGTCTTTCATCCGCATGGCGATGCGCGCCTTGGATTTGCGGATCCATTGCTCCAGCGTTTTGACGGAATAGACGTCGTCGGGCAGCAGGCGGTCAAAATGGTCATAGATAGCGTCATGGTCGAGCAGGGCGCCGGGGCGGCGTATCTTTTCTTCGAGTGCCTGAATTTCGTCGAGCAGCTTGCGGTGCAGCTTGAGCCAGCCGCCGCGCGTATTGAGGTTGGCCGGCGCCATGCCTTCGCGAATAAAGATTTTGCGGGCCTCCGTCGGGTTGATCGGGCCAAAGTGGACGCTGCGGCCGGCGGTGAGCGTCAGCCCGCCGGAGACGACCGACTCCTTGGCATAGACAAAGCCTTTGTCGGTGTTCCATTGCGGTTGCTTGTAGACCGCTTTGCACAGATGCGGTGCGACGGCCTTGACCCATTCCGGCTGAATTTCCGCGACGGTGCGCGCATAGAGCTTGGTGGTTTCCACCAGTGAAAAGGTCATTACCCATTCCGGCGGTTTTTTGAAGAGTGCCGAGCCGGGGAAGATAAAAAACTTGCGGTTGCGCGCCGCGGTAAACTCACGCTCTTCGCCCTTCAGTCCAATATTGGCCGGCAGTCCCGCCAGCAGGGAACGGTGAATTAGATCATATTCACTGCTGCCATTTTTTACCACGGAGGCACTGAGGCACGGAGGTTTGTTATTTTGCTTCTCCGTGCCTCTGTGTCTCTGTGGTGAAGAATTATTCCACTTCAGGTCGCGAATTGTATTTCGTAGATCCTGGTGCAGGTTGCGCCACTCCATGACGCGGCGATAGTTGACAAAATTCTTTTTGCAGAATTTGCGCAGCTTGCCGTGCGATCCGCCCTGGCCGCGCTCGGCCTCGATGGCATTCCATAAATTAAGAATGGTGATAAAATCGGACTTGGGATCCTGCCACTGCTTATGCGCCAGGTCGGCGGCGTCGGCCTTTTCGGTCGGCCGCTCGCGCACATCCTGAATGGAAAGAAAGGCGACGAGAATCAGGATTTCCGACAGCGCACCTTCGTCGTGCGCCTGGACGATCATGCGCGCGAGGTGCGGGTCGGTCGGGAAGCGGGCAATATCGCGCCCGAGGTTGGTCAGCCGGCGTTCGTCATCGATTGCGCCGATGTCGCGCAGGGTTTTATAGCCTTCGTTTACGAGCGATGCCTGTGGCGGATCAATCAGCGGAAACCGGTCGATGGGCGGCAGTCCGAGCAGATCCATCTGCAGAATGACACCGGCGAGCGAGGTGCGGCGGATTTCGGGGTCGGTATAGGCCGCGCTGTTTTCGAGCGTCTCCTGATCGTAGAGGTAGACGCAGATGCCGTCGGTTACGCGTCCGCAGCGACCGCGCCGCTGGCGCGCGCTGGCCTGCGAAACCTGCTCGATCTGCAGCCCCTGCACCTGCGTGCGCGGATTGTAGCGGCTGAGGCGCACCAGCCCGGAGTCGATCACATAGTGGATGCCCGGAATGGTGATGGAGGTTTCGGCGACGTTGGTGGCCAGGATAATGCGGCGGCGCCCGCCGACCTTGAAGACGCGCTGCTGCTCGCCCATGCTCAGGCGGCCGAAGAGGGGCAGCACCTCCGTGTTTTTCCAGTGTTGGCCCTCCAGCTTTTTCGTGGCGTCGCGGATTTCGCGCTCGCCCGGCAGGAAGATCAGTACGTCGCCCTGATCGTCAACGTCCGAGATCCAGCGCATGGCGCGCAGAATGTGGTTTGAAAGCTCCTCGTCCTTGCCCGGCGGCAGGAAAAAGTCTTCGACCGGATAGGTGCGGCCTTCCACTTCGATCACCGGCGCGTCGTCGAAAAAGGCGGAAAAGCCTGCGGCGTCGAGCGTGGCGGAGCTGATGACGACTTTAAGGTCGGGGCGCACGGTCAGCAGGTTTTTGAGGTAGCCGAGCAGGAAATCAATATTAAGGCTGCGTTCGTGCGCCTCGTCAATAATGAGGCAGTCGTATTGGAGCAGGTGTCGGTCGTGCTGGGTTTCGGCCAGCAGAATGCCGTCGGTCATAAATTTGATGATCGTCTCGTCGCAGGTCTGGTCGTCAAAGCGGACCTGACAGCCGACGCCTTTGCCATAGTCGGCACTGGTTTCCTCGGCGACGCGGCGCGCCATGCCGGTGGCCGGCAGACGGCGCGGCTGGGTGACGCCGATGCGGCCGGTTTGGCCCGCGCCGGCTTCGAGTACGATTTTGGGCAGCTGGGTTGTTTTGCCCGAGCCGGTGGTGCCGCAGACAATCACCACCTGGTTTTCTTCAATCAGTTTTTGGATGTCGGCGCGCTTGCCGGAAATGGGTAGGATTTCAGGATAGTCGAGTTTAAGCTGAACGCCCGCGCGCTTTTGTGCGCGCCCCCGCGCCTCGAAATACGCGCTTTTCAGCTTTTCGACCAGCTTGTCCGCCGGCTGGCGGTCGTGGATGCGCTGACGCACGCGCCGCATCAGGCTGTTGAGCCGGGCGCGGTCGCGCAGCAGCACGCCGTCGAGCGACTGCTTTACCGTCTGCAATATTTCCTTTGTTTGCTGCTGATCCATGGGAGCGGGAAATAACGACACAGCTGACGGGGCAGTTCAAGGAATAACCAAAGGGTTGTTCATTTTGCCGTTTCGCGGTATTCTTCGGGTGTAGGAAGGGAGGCCAAACTATGAGAGTTGAACGCATGTGGCACAATGCGCTGAAGCAGTTTCCTGCGGATGCTCCCGCGGACAAGATTGAGTCCACCGCCCGGACGCTGGAGGGGATGAATTATGAGCCGGTTCTATTATTCAAAGAGCCGGATTTTTTGCGGATGGGCCGGCAGGCGCTGGAAAAGGAAAGCGAGCGTGTGCGCGAAATGACGGTTAAGGAAATGATGGCCGAAGGCTTTGCCCAGAACGCCAATTTTAATGAGTTCAAGGCCAAGCATCTTCAGTTGTTAATCTATAATTACAGTCTGCTTTGCCGACTCCGCTCCGATGATCCGACCGCGTGGGACACCATCAGCGAACTCTACGAGGACGACTGAGTCGAAGCTTTGCGCTGGCGGACGATTTCAAAGAGACAGACGCCGGTGGCGACGGAGACGTTTAGGCATTCCACGAACCCCGCCATCGGAATCGAGAGAAGGAAGTCGCATTTTTCCTGGGTGAGGCGCCGCATGCCCTTGGCTTCGGAACCCATCACCAGCGCCATCGGGCCGGTCAGGTCGGTTTCATACAGAGCCTGCGTGCCCTGATGATCCGACGTTCCGTAGACCCAGATGTTGCGTTTCTTTAAGTCGTCAATGACGCGCGCCAGGTTGGTGACGCGGAAAATGGGCGTGTGGCTTGCGCCGCCGCAGCTGACGGCGATGGCGGTGTCGGTTACCGGCGCGGCCTTGTCTTTGGGAATGATGACCGCGTCCACGCCCGCGCCGTTGGCGGAGCGCAGGCAGGCACCGAGGTTGTGCGGATCCTGAATGCAGTCGAGAATCAGGATGAACGGTTCCTTTACCTGATCCAGCAACGCGTCGAGTTCGGACTCTTCCTTGATCAATGCCTTGGAGCGCGAGGCGTGCTTGTTTTGCCGCGCCTGACTGTTGTTGCGGCCAAAGTGTGATCCGCGTTTCTGAAATTGGGGGTTGCCGTCTGCCATAAGTAAAACCTCAAAGTGAAGGGCCGGATTATAGGCAAACGCTCTGTTTATGCGAACGGGATCTTTCAAAAAAGGATCGGCCAGTCTAGGATACCCGCATTTAATGAAAGGATCAAAAATGATTAAGCATATCGTGATGTGGAAGTTTAAGGATGAAGTGGCCGAGGCGGACAAGCTGGAAATGAAGCGTCAGTTGGAAGCGCTCAAGGGCGTGGTTCCGTCGCTCATCGACATTGAAATCGGCCTGGATGTGGTCGGCAGCGACGCCTCGAAGGATATGGTGCTCTATTCCGAGTTTGCTTCGCTGGATGATCTGAAGGCCTATGCGGTGCATCCGCAACACCTGAAGGTGGTCGAATTTGTGAAGCCGCTCGTCTGCGAGCGCCACGTTGTGGACTATGATGTTTAATTTGAACCGCAGAATACGCGGAAATCGCAGAAGACAGTTGTTCAGCGTGTTCTGCGATTTCCGCGGTTTGTATATATGAAAAGCAAGTCGAACATTGTTTTGAGCGGGATGCCGGCGAGCGGCAAGAGCACGATTGGCGTGCAGCTGGCCAAATGGCTTTCGATGGGATTCATCGACACGGATCTGCTGGTGCAGGCACGCGCGGGTGAGAGCATGCAGGCGTTTCAGGATGAAAACGGGCTGGACGCCTATCAACAACTGGAATGCGATACCGTCCAATCGGTCATCTGCGAAAACTGCGTGATTGCCACCGGCGGCAGCGTGGTCTATTGCGCCGCCGCGATGGAGCACCTCAAATCCATCGCGCGAATTATTTTTCTCGATGTGCCGATGGATGAAATCCGGCAGCGTATCGGCGACTGGTCGGAGCGCGGTGTGGTGATTCAGTCGGGCATGACGCTGGATGATCTTTTTGCCGAGCGCCGGCCGCTTTATCTGCAACACGCCGGGCTGGCGATTGATTGTGCGGGCAAGAACGAGGATGAGCTGTTGAGCGAAATCCGCTCGCGTCTCTAGGCGGCAAAAATGCAGTTTTGACCCTCGGTAAATCCGCGCGCTTTCAGGAAGGCGCGGATTTTTTCGCGTGCGCCGCGGTTGCCGACCATCGGCAGGACGAAGCAGGAGTCGGGGTCGGAAATGTCGTCGTGGTGAATGACGGGAATGCCGTTTTCGAGTGTCCGTGGTTTCAGGTCGATATAGTGCGTAATGCAGAGGCCAAAGGTTTCAAGAATCGCGGCGCGTTTGCGGGTTACCCGTTCTGCTCCCCAGATAATGACGTTGGGATGGTGCGGGTTTTTTTTGCGCAGCCACATGGCAAGATATTCGGCTTTGATTTTATAGAAGGCATCGACGCTGTAGCGTGTGTCGATGCGCGACAGACGGTCCGGCGGATCGCTCCAGGTCAGCAGCTCGTTTTCCACTTTGGCCATCTTTACGCCGTTGGCCATCCAGCGCAGCCAGAGCTCATAGTCTTCCGGGAACGGCCCGTCGCGGTAGGCGCCAAACTTTTCGGGCAGCTCGCGGCGGAACATGACGGACGGATGCGCAAAGGGTGATTCGATAAAGCGGTTGAGGGCGATGTCGTCCGGCTCGGTCAGGGAGTTGGTCCAGTCGACATAGGTGGCATAGCCGGCCTGCTTTTCGGAATCGCCGCCGAATCCGACGCAACAGCCGACGAGTCCAATCTTGGGGTAAAGATCGAGTTCTTCAACCTGCTGTTCGATGCGTCTCGGATGGCAGAGATCATCCGCATCCATTCGCGCGATATAATCGCCGCGAGCGGCAGCCAGTCCATCATTCAGTGCCGCCGCGATTCCGCGGTGCGAGTGGTCGAGCAGCGTGATGTCCTTCTGTTGATGGAGCAGTTCCATCGTGCCGTCGGTCGAGCCGTCGTTGACGACAATGATTTCCAGCGGCTGACAGGTTTGTGCGCGGAGGCTTTCGAGGGCACGGAGTACCGTGTCCTCGGCGTTGTAGACCGGCATGACCACTGAAACTTTCATCAAGGGAATTAAAGCACTAAACGGCGTAAACTCACGAAAAATAGCGGTGGAATTCAGTCGGGAGATCGCGGACGTCGAGGGCGGCAATTTCGGCATCAACATTGCGCGAGTTGAGGGTGTTCCAATAGAGCACGGTTTGGTCGTCAAGTTTGCCGGCGCGCAGGTCGTGGAGCAGGGCGGCGGCGGTTTTGCCGGTGTAGGTGGTTTCGAGATAGACCCCTTCTTCGCTGCCGAACCGTTCGACGGCTTCCTCGCCTTCGGGGGTGGGGATGCCATAGTCCTCGCCGAAAAATTCATTACGGATGGTGATGTCGGAGTCTCTGACAACGGAATCAATGTTCAGCTTCGCGCAGAGTTCATCGCACAGTTTTTTGATGTGCTCGGCATTGCGGAAAGCGGGATCCACGACGCGGACGGCCTCGATCCGTGTTTTAAGGCCGGCGAGTTTGAGCCCGACGAGCAGGCCGGCATAGGTCCCGCCGGTTCCCATTGGCAGGTAGATGGTGTCGGGGTTAAGCTGATGGGACAGCTCAAAGGCGGCGTTAACAAATCCGAGCGCGCCGGTGGCATTGGTGCCGCCGGCAGGAATAATGTATGGAGAGAGTCCGTCTTCGTGCCTGCAGCGGTCGGAAATCTGTTTGGTTGTTGCGGGAAATTCAGTGTAGTGGGTGCAGAGATGCAGTTCGGCGCCGACAGCGTGCTGCATGAGAATATTTTTGCGGACGTGGTGGTTGGGTTCCTGCGGAGCAAGAATGGAAATGGCTTTGAGGCCGAGCTGTCGGCAGCAGACGGCGGTAGCGAGCGCGTGGTTGGAGCCGGCCGCTCCATAGGTGATGACGCTCTTGCGCCCTTCGGCCAGAGCTTCGCCCAGCAGAAACTCGAGTTTGCGGATTTTATTGCCGCCGTAAACCGGTCCGCTGAGGTCGTCACGCTTCATGAAAAGTCGGTCATGGCCATATCGTTGCCCCAGGTTTTCAAGTGCAGCAATAGGGGTGGGCAGGAGGGCCAGTTTTGCGGTTGGAAAATTTTCAAGGTTCATGGGCCGCAGGGTAGCAGAATTGATGCGATGAGCGTGAGTGAATGTTTGCAAACATCACAAGTCGCCTGAATTCAGGTGGTTAAAATAGGTATCAGTCATACCTAATTATCTTTTTGATAAAAAAATCTTCAACTGGACGATCGGGCCATATATTGTGCGCTAGTTTTCGGGAGGCCACTACATATTGTACTATTGAGCCCGCATTTTACGTCACCTCCCGCCTCATATCCGACTGTAACAGATGTTTTAAAGAAAGGGGCAAACCGCATGATTAAGGTAAAAAAACGCGATTACGCGACCGTGGACTACGATGATCAGAAGATCTACAGCGCGATCGAAAAGGCTGTAAAAAGCGCCACTCAGCAGGAAGGCGACGTTCCGGCTCACCTGCGCACCATCGTCCAGGATATCACCTCCAAGCTCGATAATATTATTACGGGCTATGAACAGCGCGGCAAAGAAGAGATCGATGTTGAGCAGATTCAGGACCTGGTCGAACAGCAGTTGATGGGGGCCGGCCTCTACGACGTTGCCAAGGCCTACATTCTCTACCGCGAAGAGCACAAGAAAGCGCGTAACCAGCGCCTGCGTCCCGATGCTTCCGCGATTCAGGATTATATGCTCGCGAGCCGCTATGCCCGTTACCTTCCTGAAATCGGCCGTCGCGAAACCTATGCCGAGGCCGTCGGCCGTGTCCGCGATATGCACCTGCGTACGTTCCCTGCCGCCGAGGAAGATATTCGCTGGGCCTTTGATCAGGTGCTCGATAAACGCTGCCTGCCGTCCATGCGCTCGATGCAGTTTGGCGGTCCGGCCATCGAGACCAACCATGCCCGCATGTACAACTGCACCTTCGGGATCTGCGACCGCATCGAGTTTTTTGCGGAAGGACTCTTCCTGTTGCTCTGCGGCACCGGCGTCGGTTTCAGCGTCGAGTTTGAGCATGTTGAGAAACTTCCGGCGCTGGCTCCGTCCGTCGACGAAGGCACCGTTGTTCACTTTACCGTGCCCGACACCATCGAAGGATGGTCTGACGCCATGCAGGCCTTGATGGAAAGTTACATCGAAGGCTATCTGGTTGAGTTTAACTATTCGCTGATCCGCCCGCGCGGTGCTCAGCTCAAGACCTCCGGCGGTCGTGCGCCGGGACACGTTCCGCTGCGCCGTGCGCTTGAGCGCGCCCGCAATATTCTCGACGGCGCCCTCGGCCGCAAGCTGAAGCCGATCGAAGCCTACGACATCATGATGCATGCCGCCGACGCGGTGATTGCCGGCGGCGTTCGCCGTTCTGCAACCATCTGTCTCTTTTCGGCGGACGACGGCGAAATGATGAATGCCAAGCGCGGTAACTGGTTTGAGGAAAATCCGCAGCGCGGACGTTCAAACAACTCGGTGAAACTGATCCGCAACGAAACCTCCAAGGCGCAGTTCCTGCGCATCTTCCAGAAGCAGAAGGAGTGGGGCGAGCCGGGATTCTATTTTGCCAACGACCTTTCCCACGGCTGCAATCCGTGCTGCGAAATCGGCCTCAATCCGCATCTCGAAGTGAAGGATGCCGACGGAAACATTACAATTGAGTCCGGCTGGCAGTTCTGCAACCTGACCGAAATCAACGGCGCCCGACTGCTTTCGGAAGAGGATTTCCGCATTGCGGTACGCGCCGCCACGATTATCGGCACCCTGCAGGCGGGTTACACCAGCTTCCCGTATCTGGGCGACACAACCGAAAAACTCTGCCAGCGCGAAGCGCTCCTCGGCGTTTCGATTACCGGCATGATGGACTCGCCGTCCATCACCCTCGATCCGGTGCTGCAGCAGAAGATGGCCCAGTATGCGATCGAGGTGAACCGCGAAATTTCGCTGAAGATCGAAACCGAACCGGCCGCGCGCCTGACCTGCGTCAAACCCGCCGGATCGACCTCGCTGCTGCTGGGTACAGCTTCCGGCATTCATCCGCGTCATGCCCGTCGCTACTTCCGCCGCGCGCAGGCCAACAAGACCGACCCGGTTTACAAGCACTTCAACGAAACCAATCCGCACATGTGCGAAGAGTCCGTGTGGAGCGCCAACAAGACCGACGATGTTATTACATTCTGCGTCGAAGCTCCGGAGGAGGCGATTCTGCGCAGCGAAATGTCGGCAATGGATCTGCTGAAATATGTTCACTCCACTCAGCAGAACTGGGTGGTTCCGGGTACCGCGCGTCCCGAATCGAACCCGGGCCTTCACCACAACGTCTCAAACACCCTGACGGTGCGCGACGACGAGTGGGACGATGTCGCGGATTATATCTGGGAAAACCGTGCCGACTTTACCGGCATCAGCATGCTGGCGGCTTCAGGTGACAAGCTCTATCAGCAGGCGCCGCACGAAGAGGTGGTGACGGCTCAGGACGAGACCCTGTGGAATGAGCTGATCGCCAACTTTAAGTCGGTCGACTACACCCTCATGAAGGAAGAGGAAGATGTGACCAACCTGCAGGGCGAAATTGCCTGCGCGGGCGGAGCCTGCGAACTGGTCTAGTTCACGCTCCATAAAAAAGAGAAGCGCGGTGGAAAATCCATCGCGCTTTTCCTTTTACGCTCCGCAGTTTATTCGACCGCTTCCGGTGGATCTGCTGCCAGCTTTACCGGTTCCCAGGAAACCTTGTCGGGCAGGGAACGCGGCTCGGTAAATTCGCGCCAGATCATTTTGCCATCGAACCCTTCGATGCCGACGCGGAACCAGACGCCGAGGGTTTTGCCTTTGCGGCGGCGGCTGTGATCGCTTATGTCGCCGCCCGTCAGGATGGTTTCAGTGTCCTCCTCGTCTTCCTCGCCCTCTTCGGTAAAGGTGACGACCAGGGCGGAGCGCTCAAGCTGCTGGTCGACTAGGAGGGCGCATTCAGAGTGGAGCACCACCTCTTCGCGTGGGATGATGGCGGGGATGCTTTCGGCAAGAAAACGGACTTTATTCGTTGTAACGATATCGTCGTATTCGTTGTCAAAGCTCTTGAAAATGTTATCGGGCAGCACATAGTGCTCCTGCTCGTAGAAGACCTTGCTTTGAACCAGAATGTTCTCGAGCGGAAAAACGTTCTGATTGCGCAGGGTGACGGTGTAACCCGCGGCTTCGAGATAGATGGCGCTGTATTCCTCGTAGTCTTCGAGCATGACCACTTCATGGACCGGAACTGTTTTTCCGGGAATCTGAATGGCGTCCATGTGGTAGGGCGTGATGGTCTGTTCGTGTTTCATGCGCGCCCAGATATCTTTTTTAATATCGGCTTTAAAGTGCATGGGGGAGAGAAATCCATCGATCTGGTTCCATTGCAGAATATAGTTCTGGTCGTTCGCGCTGAACGTGTCGAGCGGGACACGTCCGTTTTCCTCTAGAAATACGGTCTGTTCTTCGTAGTCATATTTCAGGATTCGGTCTTCGAGCGTTTCTCCGTTGGAGTTGGAAAAGGTGCGAAGTTCGCCAAGCTGCGCCGGTGTTGTTGCAGCAAACAGAAGTACGCCCGGCAGGAGGGTGGCTAGCTTCATTTTACAGTTCCTCCTCATTATCTTCTTTTAGCAGCTCCACGACGTCATTGCGCTCCTGCATCAGAATATTATCGACCTTGTTTTCGCCGCGCAGGTAGCGGAATCGACCATTTACCATTTTGGCCAGGTTTTTAAATTTGGCATCGGAGCTCATCAGTGAGGCTGCCTCGGTGGTGTTGGCGGATTGGCTCTGGCTGGCGAGCATGACAAAATTGATTTGGGGGATGCCCTGCTGTCGATAGTTATTCATTACGGTGATAAAGAAAGTTTCGAGCACTTCATCAAGAGTGTAGCGCGTTTCAACCGGACTCCTCAGAACCTCATGGATTTCATCCGGAAGCGGTAGAGCGGGAAGTTCTACGTCGTTATCCACCAGGATTTCGTCCCAGTCGCGCACCACTTTAGGCTGTGCTTCCACTTCGATACGCGCCTGGTTTTCGAGTTCAAGCATCTTGATGGCGACATCGCGCAGCTCTTCATATTCCGCGAAAAATTCATCCATGTCGGCCTGGTCGCTTTCGTCTTCCAGAAAATACTCCGCGCGCCGTTTCTGGTATTCGCGAAAGAGTTCCTGTTTGAGGAAGTAGGAGACACTCAGGCGGGAGGACGAAACGCTGCCCCATTCCGAGCTGAGCACGAAAATAATTTCGGGTTTAAGTTCGGCCGCCGCCTGGAAACCCTTCAGCCAGCCGGATATATCGCCGGGGGCCATCGGCGCCTGGTAGTTTCTTTTCGGCGTATAGTTGACCATGTCGTCGGGCAACCCGACGAGGGCGAGGTTCGTGTTGATGCCGCCAACCCATTCGAGCGCGTTGGTTTTTGACGTCGGTGTGGCCGGGAGGAGTGCTTGGTTGAAAAGAGCAATATCTTCGTTGTCGAACAGCACGATGTTGAAGAGGGTGGCGGAGCGCATGCTTTCAATTACGGAGCGGAGATCTTCATGCACCATTTTGTAGGACTCCGCGCCGCCGCGATCGTCGTAGAGCATTGATTTTGAGGTGTCGACCACAACGACCACTTTTTCGGCTTTGCCGCGCGTGCCGAAAAAGTTCACGGCCGAAATGCCGAATGAGACATCACGGTATTTTGAGTTAAACTCCAGCGAACGATCCATCTGGACAAAGTTGGTATAGCCGCCCTTGAAGGTGGGCATGGGGGCCATTTTTACATATTCACCCTGTTCGGGAATGTTGACCATCTGCGGAGCATCCGCCGTAATGCGCGAGGTGGTCTCCAGTTTCGGCTTGGTCATCTGTTCGACGAAGGGCTGGGTTTTGACCGGCATCTGGAGTTTGCGGCGCTCCAGCTTGGGCTTCTGTTCCTCCATCAGGAACTCGGCATCCTTTTTCTTATAATATTTCAGAGCAACCATGCTGCCCACGGAGAGAATCAGGACAATGTGGATGGCGATACTTATCAGTGCGGCGCTGGATGCCACAATCCGCCGTTTCTTTTTTTGAACTTCCATAATCCCTCAAAATGGTTTGAATTCTCCGTGTCCTTCTACCCTTGGCCGACAGTCGAAGACTAGCCGAAAGCACTGGACAAAGTCAAAGTAATCAATGCATCTAGACGGCAATAATTTATGTGAGGAGAAAAGAGTATGCCTGAGCTTCCGGAAGTTGAAACCATTGCCCGCCAGCTGCGGGCGCACGGTGTGGCCGGCAAGGTGATTCTGTCGGCCAAGGTAAACTGGGCGCCGACCGTCGAGCCGCAGTCGCCAAATGCGTTTTGCCGGACCATCTGCGGAACAACGATTGCTGAAATCAGCCGGGAGGGGAAGTGGATGCTCTTTACGCTCGATTCGGGCCAGAGCATCATGATTCACCTGCGGATGGCCGGCGCCTTTTCGCTGGAGCCAAGTCCGTATGATCGCGTTGTGCTGCAGCTTTCCGGCGGCCTGAACCTCTATTATCGCGACACGCGCAAGTTTGGCCGCTGGAAGCTGGTGGAGGATCCCGCATCGATTCTCGGTGCGCTCGGTCCGGATGCGTTGACGCGCCGGTTTACCTTCGCTTATTTTTCCGCCGTGCTGAAAAAGCGGCACCGGAAGATTAAGCCGCTGATCCTGGATCAGTCGGTGGTGGCCGGGCTTGGAAATATTTATGCCGACGAAGCGCTATGGGAGGCAAAAATTCATCCGGAACGTTTGTCGGATTCGCTTTCCGCTGTCGAATGCGCAGCCCTGTTCAAGGCGATTAAGTATGTTCTTAAAATCGGCATCAAAAACCGCGGCACCTCGCTGGGCGAAGGAAAAACAAATTATCGGCAGGTGGATGGTGAGTCCGGCGGGAACCGTGCTGTCGTGAAAGCTTACGGCCGTGCCGGTAAACCCTGCGAACGCTGCAAGAGCACACTCGTGAAACGTGTGGTCGCCCAGCGCGGGAGTACCTTCTGTCCCAACTGTCAGAAAATTTAAAGTGATTGCAGAGGTTTACGCGCCGGTTGCTTGACTCTTCTTTCCGCCGTGCTAAAAATATCCCGTTTTTTGCTCGTGGTGTAAGGATTTAACAAAATAAAGGAGATGTAACGTATGGCTCAGAAAAAATATGTCTACTTCTACGGAGTCTCGAAGGAGCTCACAGAAGGCGATAGCTCGATGAAGGCGGTTCTTGGCGGCAAGGGCGCCAACCTGGCTGAAATGGCAAATGCAAATCTTCCGGTTCCTCCTGGGCTCACGATTTCCACTGAAGCATGCGCATACTACACCAAAACCGGCGGCAAGTATCCGACCGCGATGGAAACGCAGCTGAAGAGCCAACTCAAGAAGCTGGAAAAAGAGA
Organism: uncultured Verrucomicrobiota bacterium; assembly: GCA_964483355.1. GTDB lineage: Bacteria > Verrucomicrobiota > Kiritimatiellia > Kiritimatiellales > Pontiellaceae > Pontiella. Next base: position 15,492 of record CAZABK010000068.1, read on the forward strand.
TGGGCAAAAAGCTCGGCGATCCGAAAGATCCGCTGCTGGTTTCCGTTCGTTCCGGCGCCGCCGTCTCCATGCCCGGCATGATGGATACCGTTCTCAACCTCGGTCTCACCGATAAATCCGTGCTTGGCTTCATTGAGCAAACCGGCAACGAGCGTACCGGCTGGGACTGCTACCGCCGCTTCATCGACATGTTCGGCGACGTGGTGATGGGACCCTACACCGGTCTGACACATCACGACTTTGAAATCGAACTCGAAGCCATCAAGAAAAAATACAAGGCCAAGGAAGATACCGACCTGACGGCCGAGCAGCTCAAGGAGCTGGTCGAAACCTACAAGAAGGTCTATCAGAAAAAGGTGAAGAAACCGTTCCCGCAGGATCCGATGGAACAGCTC
>CAZABK010000069.1:0-15774 GCA_964483355.1 uncultured Verrucomicrobiota bacterium
TAATATTTGATTTTGACGGAATTATTGTTGATAGCGAGCCGATGCACTATGAGGCGTTTCAGCGCGCACTCGAACCGCATGGAGTCGGCTATTCGTGGGAGGAATATTGTGAAACCTACATCGGTTTCGACGACCGCGACGGATTCCGCGAAGCCTTCAAAGCCGCCGGCAAAGAGATTGAAGACGCGCTTCTGGTGGAGCTGATCGAGAAAAAGGCGGAAATTTTTCAGCAGCTGATCCGCGAAGGCCAGGCCACGCCGCTTGCGGGCGCGGTTGAACTGATTAAAAGTATTCCGCGCAAACTTCCGGTGGCGCTGTGCAGCGGCGCGCTTAAAGAGGATATTCTCCCGATTCTCGAATCACTCGGCATTGAAAACGCCTTCTGCGAAATCGTTACGGCCGAGGACACTCCCAAAAGTAAGCCCGATCCGGCGCCGTATCAGCTGACGATCCAAAAGCTCGGACTCGACGATCCAGCAGCGGCGATTGCCATCGAAGACACGCCGGCTGGCATTATTTCAGCAAAAGGCGCGGGGCTCAAAGTGCTGGCCGTAACCAACAGCTATGACCGCGAATATCTGCTTGAAGCCGACGCCGTCACCGATTCGCTCGAAAATATCACGCGTCTCTCGCTTGAAGACACGGTGCTGTAATTCGTACGGAATCCTGCGTATTTCGTATTTGGGTTGCGCCGGGCAGGCAGGATCCGTAAAGTCCCGACAATTTTACTAACCATTAAACCTTAGAGGAGAGAAAAAATGACTCCAGCAGCGACTGTAATCGACCTGCCCGGCATTGAAAAATTCAAGAGCGGCAAAGTCCGCGAAGTGTATGATCTCGGCGATCAGTACCTTTTCGTGGCCTCCGACCGCATTTCGGCCTTCGACGTGATTATGCCTGACGGCATTCCGGACAAGGGCCGCGTACTCAACATGATTTCCAAGTTCTGGTTCGACCGCACCGGCGACGTCGTCAAGAACCACATGATCTCCACCGACGTTGAAGATTTCCCGGCGGAACTGCAGGAGCACAAGGAACTGCTGCGCGGCCGCTCCATGCTGGTTAAGAAAGCCGAACTGCTGCCGGTCGAATGTATCGTGCGCGGCTACCTGATCGGCTCCGGCTGGAAGGAATACCAGAAATCCGGCACCATCGGCGGCATGCCGCTGCGCGACGGCTACGAAATGGCCGGCAAGATTGATGAACCGATCTTTACCCCGTCCACCAAGGCCGACGAAGGCCACGACGAAAACATTTCCTTCGAGCAGATGAAGGAAATCGTCGGCGAAGAGCTCGGCAACAAACTGCGTGACATCAGCCTGAAGCTGTACAAAACCGCGGCCGACTATGCGCTGACCAAGGGTATCATCATTGCCGACACCAAGTTTGAGTTCGGTATGGTTGACGGCGAACTGATCCTGATCGACGAAGTGCTGACACCCGACAGCTCGCGCTTCTGGCCGGCTGACACCTACAAGCCCGGCTCCTCGCCCTTCTCGTTCGACAAACAGTTTGTCCGCGACTATCTCGAAACCCTCGACTGGGACAAGACTCCTCCCGGACCGGCCATCCCGGAAGAGGTGCTGATGCAGAGCCGCGATAAATATCTGGAAGCCTACAAGCTCCTGACCGGCGAAGAACTGGAAGTTTAATCGCCACAAAGGGCACAAATAACACAAAGTGGTTGTGCCCTTTTTGTGCTTCTTGTGGCTAACCCATGAACGCCTTTCTGGAAAGTTTTCTGGACTACATTTCGCTGGAGCGCGGGCTGAGCATTAACACCCGCAAGGCCTATGCGGATGACCTGAACCAGTTCCTCAGCTGGCTCGACCAGAAAGGCGTCACCTCCATCAACCAGATCAGCCGCAAACAGATTCTCGACCACCTGATGGCCATGAAGGCCAAGGGCATGTCGACCAACTCGATTTCGCGCCATCTGGTTTCGATCAAGGTTTTCTTCCGCTACCTCCAGCAGGAGGGCCTGCTCGACAAAAACGTGACCGACACCATGGATTCTCCGCGGCTATGGAAAATCCTGCCCGATACACTTTCCGAAAAAGAGGTTGAACTGCTGCTGCGGGCGCCCGATATGCGTACACCGCTCGGCGTGCGTGACCGCGCCATCCTGGAAATGTTCTATGCCTCCGGCCTGCGCGTTTCCGAACTCGCCAACCTGCAACTGCCGGACCTGCACTTGGACGACGGCTATATCCGCGTTATCGGCAAGGGCCGCAAGGAGCGCGTTATTCCCGTAGCGCAGGATTCGGCCAACATTCTGGAATGCTACCTCAAAGAGGTGCGCCCCGTGCTCTGCGAAAACCCGCATCTGCAGAACGTTTTTGTCTCCTGCCGTGAAACCGCGCTCTGCCGTCAGCGGCTCTGGCAGATCATCAAAAAATATACCAGGGAAGCGGGCATCATGAAAAATGTGACGCCGCACACGCTGCGTCACTCCTTTGCCAGCCACCTGCTGCAAAACGGCGCGCCGCTGCGCGTGATCCAGGAAATGCTCGGCCACGCCGACATCGCCACCACCCAGATTTATACCCACGTCAATCCCGAGCGCCTGAAAACCATCCACCAACAGTTTCATCCGCGGGCGTAAAAGGTGTTTCGCGCTTCCATTCTTCCTGTAAATCATTATTCTCTCAGACCATTGAAATATTTGGGCGGCGAGGCCGTTTAATACAGGTTGCTATGGCACATTTTAAATATACAGGTCGGACCAAAAAGGGTGAACGCGTTGAGGGCGTGGTCGAATCGAACGATCGTGCCGGCGCGGTTCGCATTATTGAATCGATGGGCCACATTCCGGTCTCCATCACCGAAACCACCAAAACGGTCAAACAGAACGCCGGCAAAGAAAAGCGTTTTAAGTTTGAGCTCGGCTTTCAGCGCAAAGCCAAAATGAAACTGCAGGATCTACTGCTCTTTTCGCGCGAGCTTTCCGACCTCGTTGCATCGGGCATGACCATCGGCCGCGCGCTGCACACCCTCTCGGTCCGCAAGGATTCCGGGCCGGTCAGCCGGATTATTGAAACCCTGCGCGATGAAATCGTACAGGGCACTTCGCTCTCCGACGCGCTGGAGCTCTATCCCGAAACCTTTTCCTCGCTCTACGTCAACCTCGTCCGCGCCGGCGAAGCTTCCGGCAATCTGCCCGGCGCACTGGAAAATATCTGCATCCACTATGAGCGCGTTCACGATGCGCGCGGCAAGGTCATCTCTGCGCTCGCCTATCCTTCTATCGTTATGATCGTCGGCGGCATCGCCGTCATTTTGATGATGATCTTTATTGTGCCGCAGTTTGCCAACACCTTTGCCGAAATGGGCGCGACCCTGCCCAAGCCGACGCTGGCGCTGATGGGCGCGAGTAATTTTGTTACCCGCTACGGACTGATTATGGCCGGCATCCTGACCGGCGCCTTCATGCTGTCCAAAAAGTGGATCAGTCACGGCAAGGGACAGGAAATCTGGCACGCGGTGCAACTGCGTATTCCGATTATGGGCGCGATCATCACCACGAATGCTTATGCCCACTTTGCGCGAACATTCGGGACGCTGCTGCAAAACGGCGTCTCGGTGCTGCCGGCGCTGGGGATTGTTCAGAAGACCATCAGTAATGTCGTTATTTCGGGCGAAGTCGGCAAGGCGCGTGAGCGCGTGACGGACGGCGCGAGCATTTCCAAACCGCTGGCGCAGGGCAAGGTTTTCCCGCGCCTGCTCATCGACATGCTCGCCGTCGGCGAAGAGACCGGCGATATGGCCGGCGCGCTGACCCATATTACCCGCCGCTACGACACCGAGCTCGACCGATTAGTCAGAACCTGCACCACGGTGCTGGAGCCGCTATTGATTGCACTCGTCGCGATGATCGTCGGCGGCATGGCCGTCTGCCTGCTGCTGCCGGTCTTGACGCTCACCAGTTCACTGCATGTTTAACCAGAAGGAGAAAAATTCATGAACACTCGCAAAAAAGATAAGCATTACAAAAAATCAGGCTTCACCCTGATTGAACTGATTCTCGTTGTCGTCATCATCGCCATCATTGCCGGCGTTTCCATGAAAGGCCTTAACATTGGCGGCAAAAAAGAGATGGCGGATGTCATGGATGCAAAGTCAACCATTGCCACCCTTTCGATGGCGGTTCAGGAATATGAAATCATCAACGGCATGTATCCCTCCAGCCTGGACGGGCTGCTTGATGAATCCAAAGGCGGCCCCTTTCTGCAAAAACGGGTGATCCCCCAGGATCCATGGGGCAATCCGTTTGTTTATGCCGCGCCCGGCTCGCACAACACCCATACATTCGATATTTCCTGCACCTCGCCCAACGGCAAGGTTGTGAACAACTGGGAATAGCAGGTGATCGTTGAATCCTGAACTTCGCACAAGAAACTTCGAACGCAGAATGCAAAAATCAGAATATTCAAAGTTCGAAGTTCAGCGTTCGAAGCTCAATGTTCGCAATACTGGTTTCACACTGATTGAAGTCATTCTGGTTCTCGTTCTTCTTCTGGTAATTGTGAGCATCTCGCTCCCCCACTTTGCCGGAACGTTTCGTGGAACCAAGCTGCGGACGGCGTCGCGCACCGTCAGCCGGATGGCGCGCTATGCGCGCTCCATGGCGATCATGCGCGAGGAAACGATGACCGTTGCCCTCAACCACGAGACGATGGAAATCTTTCTCGGCGGCAGCAAGTCGGTTTCCACGAATGCGGCCGATGGCGTGCTTGATCAGGCCGCTCTTAAAAACCTCGGCTATATCGATGGCGAAGCGGCCGCGGATGATCCGCAGATTGAGAAAGAGGTTCGCCGCTTCCTGCCGGACGGCTTGACCGTCCGCGACTTTGAAAAAGAGTGGACGGATGACGACCACCAATACCACAACTTCTACCTCATCCGTTATTTTCCAAACGGGCAGTGCGAAAAATTCGAGATGGAGCTGGAAGACCATAAAGGCCTAGGCGTGAAACTCGCGAACGACCCGATCACCGGAAAAATCAGTTCCGAATTTATACAATAAGCCCGCTACACATCCGTTATTTGAGCGGTGAACAAATTTTCGGGGAAGAATGGATAGCACGGACATTAACTGTATTAACGCCTATCTCAGCGGCGATGCCAACGCGCTTGCGCCGTTGGTGGAAAAATATAAACGTCCGCTTTATTCCTTTGTTCTGAAAATGACCGAAGGCCGCGAAGACGCCGACGAAATCTTTCAGGAAACCTGGTTCCGGGCACTCAAGAACATTCATAAGTTTAAGCACAAAAACTTCCTAAACTGGCTGTTCCGGATTGCCCACAATCTGGTGATTGACCGCGCGCGGCGGAGCAAACGAAATGTCTCAATACAGACGGCGCTCGGCGGCGACGAGGAAAACACGCTGGAAGATCACCTCGCAGCGCCGGGTATTTCACCGGCCGAGGAAGCCGGCGGCACCGGACTCGGGGTGAAAATTGAAGAGGCGGTGGCGACCCTGTCGCCCGAACAGCAGGAAGTGTTCATGCTTCGGATGTACGGAAACACCTCCTTCAAGGAAATTGCGAAGATTCAGAAGTGTTCAATCAACACGTGTTTAGCTCGTATGCAATATGCGCTGGGCAAGCTGCGTTCTATTTTAAAGGAAGAGTATCAGGAGTTGCAGGAGGCCATGCCATGAAATGTCAGGATGCAGAAAAACTACTACTTTTACAGGATTCCGGCGAACTGTCCGGCGGCAAAGCCAAGCTGCTGAGAGTGCACCTTCAGGAATGCGAGCCGTGCCGGCAGTTTCAGTCAATGCTGATTGAAGCGCAAAGTACTTTTGCGGCCGTTGAAGAGCCCGGCGTTAAGGCGATGCAGAATGTCCTGCGCGAAGCGCGCCTCTATGCTCCCGAAAAGAAACACCTCAAAATCTTTTCATGGAAACCTGCGCTGGCGATGGCCGCTTCGCTCATGATCGGGCTCGGCTTCTTTTCCCTCACGCTTCGCCCCGACAAGGTCGGCATGGAGTTTGTGGTAACCGAAACACAGCTGCTTGATGCTGAAGATCAGGTGGTCGATGTCATGTACAGCGGTCTCTCGGAAGATGACCTCGCCTTCAACTTCCTGATGACCTACGAAGAGGGCTGATATCGATTCAACTCGATCCTTTGCAAAAGCCTCAGCAAGCCTGAGGCTTTTGTGTTAAGCAGACTTAGACCTTTGAGATCGGCACAACCTTGGGTCGAACCAGGGTCTCAAAGTCCTTGTATAGCATGCAGATCAGCTCGGAATGCGAGCCGGCATTAAACATGATCTGCCGATCCGTGGTCAGGCTCGGCGAAACATAAACGTCGACTCCGTAGATGTTTCCACATGGCGGCATGGCGCCCACTTCGCAGTCGGGAAAGTAGGCGTCAAATTCAGCTTCTGTGGCAAGTTCCGCCTGTTCTGCTCCCGTAATGGTTTTGAATGCTTCCAAATCCACTTGCTGGGAAGCCGGCAGAACCGCTTCGACAATTTTTCCGTCGAGTTTAACCATCACGGTCTTAGCCAGTTCATTGCCCGGGACATGTGCGGAATGCGCAATTTCCTGAGCCGTAAAGGCTGGCGTGTGGGTGATGGTGGTGTAGCTTACCCGGTTTTCGTCCAGATAAGCCTTCAATGTCTGGGCTGACATCTCGGACCTCCTTTCGGCTGAACCTCTAATGATTCATATAGTCCTTTTTCTGGAATTGGCAAGCCTATTCCCGCCTTGCCGCGCCATAAAAAAAGCGCCCGAAAACGGACGCTTAAATCATAAGGATTCCGGGGGAATCCGACCGGAATTTTTAGCCCCACTTGCCCTTATTCATATGCCCTTGAATTTCGGTCATGGAAAGCTTCATCTGAACATAGGAAGCCTCCAGGCTTTTCTGGAAAACATCAACACATCCCGGATCGAGGGCATCGCGCAGCCCATCTTCGCAAACCCGTTCAATCTGGCGCGCCAGATCGATCAGCTGCGCATGTAGCGCATTGGTATGCCGTGAACGCTCAACCAGTGTTGCCGCCGCTTCATCCAGTTCGGCAAACTTTTCCGCCGGTGCGCCGCACTTCGGGCAGGTGTTGCAAACTTCGTCGCCGTCGTGAATATATCCGCAAACTTCGCATTTCCATTTTTTCATACTGACCTCCTGGTTGATTTGCTGAAAAGAATTCTAAAAGGACCGCCCGGGAAATCAAGATCGACCTTCCACATTTCCCTTTCCGGTTTTTGCGGGGTGTGCATAATGGCCCACCATGAAACTGCAAACCGTGATTCAAAACCTCAAAGCAATTGCGCCGCTCCAGCTTGCGGAAGAGTGGGACAACGTCGGACTGCTCATCAATCCGCTTCGTCCGCGCAATGTGAAAAAAATCCTGCTTACCATCGACCTGACCGAAGCCGTCGCCGATGAAGCCATCGCCGGAAAGTTTGATCTGATCGTGGCCTACCACCCGATCCTGTTCCGGCCGGCGAACCGTCTGAGCGCGGACTGCGCCTACGACCGCACCGTCATGAAACTGGTTCAGAAAAACATTGCGGTCTACTCGCCCCACACCGCGCTCGATGCGGTCATCGGCGGCGTTAACGACTGGCTGGCCGACGGCATCGGCGACGGCGAGGTTTCCGTCTTGCAGCCGATTCCAAATTCCGACGCCGGACAGGGGCGCCTCGTGGAACTGAAAAAACCGGTCAAGCTCAAAACGCTGACACAGCGGATCAAAAAACACCTCGGCCTCAAAAATCTCCGGATTGCTGCGGCGCCGGAAGAGACCGTCGTCCAAACCATCGCCCTCTGTGCCGGCGCCGGAACCGATGCCTTTAAAGGAATCAAGGCCGACTGCTATCTCACCGGCGAAATGAGCCACCACAATGTACTCGCCGCTACGCTGGGCGGTTCGCACGTCATTCTCTGCGAACACACCAACACCGAGCGTGGCTATCTGCCCTCCTTTGCCCAAATCCTAGGCAAAGCCCTCGATCGCAACATAGAGATCCAATGTTCGGGAACCGACGCCGATCCGATCCGGTACCATTAAATTTGTCCTAACAGGCTTGTTTGAAATGGCGTATGCCTGTTTAATGCGCCGCATTATTTTTCAGAAAGGGATGCCTCAATGAGTGAAGAAAAGAAAAAATCCGCCTACGCCGAAGCCGGTGTGGATATCGATGTAATGATGGGCTCGCTGCAGAACATCAAAAAAGACGTTAAATCAACCAACACCGACGGGGTCGTCAGCGAAATCGGTTCGTTCGGCGGACTGTTCAAATCGCCGGGCGCGGAGAGCCTGCTAGTCAGCTCGGTTGACGGCGTCGGCACCAAGCTTAAAGTGGCCAACATGGCCGACATTCACGACACCGTAGGTCAGGATCTGGTCAACCACTGCGTAAACGACATTCTGGTTCAGGGCGCAAAACCCCTCTTCTTCCTCGACTACCTCGGAACCGCGGCTCTGGCGCCGGAAGTGTTCGAGGCTGTCGTAAGCGGATTCTGTAAAGCCTGCCGCGAAAACGGCGCGGCCCTGCTCGGCGGCGAAACCGCTGAAATGCCGGGTCTCTATCCCCAGGGCGAATATGACCTCGTCGGCACCATCGTCGGCACCGTTGAGCGCGACAAAGTGATCACCGGCGAAAATGTGGCCGAAGGCGATGTGCTGATCGGCCTGCCGTCCACCGGCCTGCAGACCAACGGCTATTCACTGGCCCGCAAGGTGATTTTCGAAACCGCCGGCCAAAAACTGGACGATCTGGTTCCGGGCACCGAAACCACGTTCCAGGATGCCCTGCTCGCGATTCACTCCTCGTTCCTGCATCCGGTTATGGCTGTGCTCGAAAAAGTGGATATCCACGGCATGGCGCACATTACCGGCGGCGGACTCTACGACAATGTTCCGCGCGTACTGCCAGACAATGTTGATGCCCAGTTTGACCGCTCCAGCTGGGACGTTCCGGCAATCTATAAGTTCATCGAAGAACAGGGCAATGTGGACCACGAAGAAATGTTCCGCGTCTTCAACATGGGCATCGGTTTTGTGCTGATGATTTCCAAAGACGATGTGGAAGCCACGATGGAAATCCTGAAGGCCAACGACCAGGAAGCCATCATTGTCGGCGAAGTGGTTGCCGGCTCCGGCCAGTCCGTTCTGATCAACTAAGATTAGTTCACCACGCAATTCCGACCAGGCGGAAGGAATTGCGAAAAAACACGAAGCGACCGTTGCGTCCTTCGTGTTTTTTTATTAGTCCACCAGAACGTGACGGATGATGTTGTGGCCGAGGTGGCAGGTGATTTCGTAGGGAATCGTGCCGGCCTGGCGCGCAAGGTTTTCGACGCTGTTGGGCGCGGCCGGATCGGATGAAATAATTTCCACTTCGTCGCCCACCTGCACATCCGGAATATCGGTGACGTCGACCGTCATCTGGTCCATCGAAACGCGCCCGCGCACCGGCGCATCCTGACCATTGATCCGTACGACCGCCTTGTTGGAAAGGTTCCGAAAATAGCCGTCGCCGTAGCCGATTGGAACAACCGCCACGCGGCTGTCACGGTCATAGCGGTGCGTGAGGCCATAGCCGCTGCGCGCCCCCTCGGGAATATGCTTCACCGCAATCAGCTTGGCCTTAACCGTCAGACAGGGCCTCAGCTCAATCCGGTTGCGCAGATGCTCCGACGGATGACAGCCGTAAACCGCAATGCCCGGCCGCACCAGATCAAAATGGGTTTCCGGAAAATCGATGGTTGCAGCGGAGTTGGCGGCGTGGCGAACGATGCCTCCGCCCTCCGGCAGAATCGAATTAAACAGCTTGAGCTGATCATGGGTCGCAGAATTATCCACTTCGTCCGCCGTCGCAAAATGGGTGTAGATTCCGGTCAGCTCGACCTCCGGCATATTCCGAATGGTTTCAATCAGATCAACGGCCTGTTTTGCGGGAACGCCGAGGCGGCCCATTCCGGTGTCGACCTTCAGGTGCACCAAAGCCGTTTTGCCAACGCGCCGCGCCGCGGTCTGAACAGAGGCCAGCGCCGATTTGGACATCACCGTCTGGGTAATGCTCTGCCGCACCAGTTCATCCTGCACCTCAAAATCATCAAAGTAGGCCGAGAGAAAGCAGAGCAGAAAGCCGACGTGGCCCTGATCGCGCAGCTCCAGCGCCTCGACTGGCGAAGCCACGGCAAAGCCGTCGACCAGTTCGGCGAGCACCGGATACAGCACGTCGATGGCATGACCGTAGCAATCGTCCTTAACCACCGGACAGAGCTTTACGCCCTCGCCGATCAGGCCGCGCAGCTGCGCAATATTGTGCCGCACCGCGGAGGCTGAGATGGATGCTGTCAGATAATTTTTCATTTGTTACACAAAAAAAGCTCCCGAACCCGGAAGCTTTTCTTTGTAGCCTTTCTCTCAGTGAAAGAAAAGGCTAAGCACCAGCCATCTGCGTGCTGTGGGCCGATTCAAACGAGGCAATATCGCCTTCGAACAGAAGCGACTCGGCAATGTCGTCCATACCCAGCAGCAGCTTTTCCTTCACGGCCGGATCAGCGTCAAAAGCAAATTCAACATCGTTAAAGATAACCTTCTGCTCTTCGAGGTTGACCGTGGCTTCGAGCGGCTCGTCCGCATCCGCCATTTCGAAGATCTTGTCTACATCTTCGCTGGAGAGCTGAACGGTCAGTACGCCGTTCTTCGCGCAGTTGTTGCGGAAGATGTCGGCAAAGCCGGGAATATCGCCTTCGATCGGCGCGATCACAACTTTGAAGCCCTGCTGGGCAACCGCCCAGACGGCGTGCTCGCGGCTGGAGCCGCAGCCAAAGTTGTTGCGGCCGATCAGAATCGAAGCGCCCTGCGTCTTCGGCTGGTTCAGAATAAAATCGGCGTTTTCGGAGCCGTCGTCGTTGTAGCGCCAGTCGGAAAAGAGCGCCGGACCAAAGCCGGTGCGCTTGATCGATTTCAGGTGCTCCTTCGGGATCAGTGCGTCCGTGTCGATGTTTGCGCGATCCACCGCACAAACGATTCCTTTGAATGTTTCAAACTTTTCCATTAGTCGATCTCCCTTACATCAACGAAGTGACCGGCAATCGCCGCGGCGGCTGCCATGGCCGGGCTGACGAGGTGTGTGCGGCCGCCGCGTCCCTGGCGACCTTCAAAGTTACGGTTGGAGGTCGAAGCGCAGCGCTCCTTGTCCTTCAGCTTGTCCGGGTTCATGGCCAGGCACATGCTGCAGCCGGCATAGCGCCATTCCGCGCCCGCCTCGAAAAAGATGCGGTCGAGGCGTTCGGCTTCGGCCTGATAGCGAACCTTTTCGGAGCCCGGAACCACCAGTACGCGGACGCCGTCGGCAACCTTTTTGCCTTCCATAACCTTCGCGGCTTCGCGCAGGTCTTCGATGCGGCCGTTGGTGCAGCTGCCGATAAAGACGGTGTCGATCTTGATATCGCTCATCTTCATGCCCGGCTCCAGTCCCATATAGTCGAGCGCGGCGCGCACATCTTCGGGGCTGTATTCCGGAACCGCGTCGAGCTGCGGAACGGTCTGGTTGATGCCGGTCACCATGCCGGGGCTGGTGCCCCAGGTCACCTGCGGCTCAATCTTGGTGACGTCGATCACGAGTTCCTTGTCGAAGGTTGCGTCGTCGTCGGTAAAGAGCGTCTTCCAGTATTCAATCGCCTTTTCCAGCTCGTCATCTTTCGGAGCAAACGGACGATCTTCGGCAGTCACATAATCGATGGTGGTCTGGTCGGGAGCAATGAGGCCCGAACGCGCGCCGGCTTCGATCGCCATGTTGCAGACCGTCAGACGCCCTTCCATGGAAAGTTCCTGGATCGCGTCGCCGCAGAATTCAAACGCACAGCCGGTCCCGCCGGCGGTGCCGATCTGGCCGCAGAGCTCAAGCACGAGGTCCTTGGCGGTTACGCCGGTCGGAATCTTGCCCTTGAATTCTACTTTATACTGCAGCGGCTTTTTCTGGCGCAGCGTCTGGGTGGCGAGCACGTGCTCCACTTCGGAGGTGCCGATGCCGAAGGCGATCGCGCCGAACGCGCCGTGCGTGGCAGTGTGCGAGTCGCCGCAAACCACGGTGGTGCCCGGCAGCGTGATGCCCTGTTCCGGGCCGATAATGTGCACGACGCCCTGCTTGTCGGACTCCATCCCATAGAAGGTAATGTTGTTGTCCGCGCAGTTTTGCTGCAGCGCATCGAGCTGGGCTGCAGCCACCGGGTCCGTAACATCCGTACGGACACGGCTGTCGGTCGGTACGTTGTGGTCGGTCGTTGCGAAGGTCAGCTCCGGATGGCGGACTTTGCGGTTCTGAAGACGGAGACCTTCAAATGCCTGCGGGCTGGTTACCTCGTGGACGAGATGGCGGTCAATGTAGAGCAGGACCTCGCCGCCAGGAAGTTCCTTGACAACATGCTTGTCCCAAATTTTTTCAAACAGTGTTTTTCCCATAATTTTCACCTAAATTTAACGAACGCGGGATTATATGCACCCCCACCCCCCGTTCAAGTTCTATCCTTAAAGGATTTAATCGCGAATCACTCCGCGTCCCGCCACATCAAATCTTGAAGCGAAGCATTCATTGCTCTACAAGGAGAGGCCAATGACTTTCTTTGAAGAAAAAGACGGATGCATCATGGTCAACATTCGCGTGGTTCCGCGCGCCTCGCGCGACGGCTTTGCCGGGCAGATGGGCAACGCGCTCAAAGTACGGATTCAGGCGCCGCCGGTTGACGGCAAAGCCAACGCCTGCCTGATCAAGTTTCTGTCGAAACAGTGGAAGGTTCCGCGCGCAAAGTTTGAAATCCTTTCCGGCGAAACCGGCCGCAGCAAGCGCATCCGGATTTCCGGCCCGATCGATGAAATCCGCAAAGAGTTGTTGTTATTGGAGGCTGAATAAGTATCAATACCGCACATGAAAGGTGCTATTTTATTTTTAGGTGCGACACTCCTGTTCGGCTGTGCGCCCAAACGCGATACCCAAACCACCGGGAATCTCTGCATTTTCACAAGTATTCCGCCGCAGACCGGACTGACAAAAGCCATCGCCGGTGAATATGCCGACGTACATACTCTGGTTGGCGAAGGACAGTCGCCCCACAGCTATGAACCGACGGCGCGTCAGCTGACAAAGCTGGGTAACGCCGATGCCCTGTTCACCATCGGCGTTCCCTTTGAAAGCGCATTGTTCAGAAAAATCGTTCCGCTCTATCCCGACCTGCCCATCGTGGCGACGCAGGATCAGATCAAACTGCGAACCATGCCCCACTTCCACCATACCGGGCCCTGTACGCACGACCACGGCGCCACCGACCCACACCTCTGGCTGACCCCGCGCAACGCGCTCGTTATTGCCGAACAAATCTGCCACACGCTCGAAAGGATTGATTCGGAACATGCCACCGACTATCGGAACAACTTTCTGCGACTCGCTGAAAAGCTGGAAAAGCTCAATGCTGAAATTCACCAAAAGCTGAGCCCGCACAAGGGCGCGCGGTTTTATGTTTTTCACCCTTCCTTCGGCTACTTTGCCGATGCCTACGGATTGGTGCAGATGCCGATCGAGCTTGATGGGAAATCGCCCTCCCCGCGCCAATTGGCCGCATTGATTGAGCAGGCGAAAGCGGACGGCGTGAAAATTATTTTTGTTCAAAAGCAGTTTCCATCCGGCAGCGCCAATGCTGTCGCCGCCGCCATCGGCGGGGCGGTTGTTCCACTCGATCCGCTGTCTGAAGATATTGTTGCCAACCTGCACCATATTTCCGAAAGTATTGCGAACGCTTTGGAATGCGAATGATGCCGCCCATCCAGATTAAAAACCTCAACTTTTCCTACGGCCCGGTCAGCGCACTCGAACAGGTCAGCCTTTCGGTTCAGGACAAAGAATTCATCTGCGTGGTGGGTCCCAACGGCGGCGGTAAAACCACCTTGCTTAAACTGATGCTCGGCCTGCTGGAACCGCAAAGCGGCTCCATATCGCTTTTCGGGCAGGTTCCGGCGGTCGGCAGAAAACGGATCGGCTATCTGCCGCAGCACGCCAGCCTCGACCCGCGCTTTCCCGTCACCGTCCTTGATGCCGTATTGATGGGCCGCCTCGGAAAAACGCGCCGCCTCGGATTTTATTCCAAAACCGACCGTGAAAGCGCCTCGGCCATGCTGGCCCGGGTCGACCTTGAGAACCTCGAAAAGCGTCCGCTGGCCGCGCTCTCCGGTGGTCAGCGCCAGCGGGTGCTCATTGCCCGGGCGCTCGTTTCAGAACCGAAACTGCTGCTGCTCGACGAACCGACCTCCAGCCTCGATGACTATGTCGAACGCGAACTCTACGACCTGCTGAAAGAGCTCAACAAGGAGCTGACCATTGTAGTGGTTTCGCATGATATCGGCTTCGTCTCCAGATATGTTGAAAAAGTAGTCTGCGTAAACCGCCGGGTACACATCCATCCCACCAGCGACATCGGAGAAAATATTATCGACGAAATGTACGGCGAACACGTCCACATGGTTCGGCACGATCGGGAGCACGGACATGACTGATTTTTTCCAGGCGCTACTCCAGCACAGCTTTCTCCAGCACGCCCTGCTGGCCGGACTGCTGGTCAGCATTTCGTGCGGCATTGTCGGAACCTATGTTGTTACACGCCGCATCACCTATCTCGCCGGCGGCATTGCCCACTGCGTACTGGGCGGCATGGGCTTTGCCCGCTACATGCAGGCGGTGCATGACTGGCAGTTTTTCACGCCCATGCTCGGCGCACTGATGGCTGCGCTAGGCGCCGCCTTCATCATCGGCCTGGTCAACATTAAGGCCCAGGAGCGCATCGACACCGTAATCAGTGCCTTCTGGGGCCTCGGCATGGCCGGCGGCATCCTTTTTATTTCAAAAACGCCGGGATACGGTGAAGACCTGATGGCCTATCTCTTCGGCAACATTCTGCTGGTCACACAGCGCGACCTGCTGATCATCGCCGGCCTCGACATTTGCATTGCCGGCATTGCACTGCTCTTTCACAAGCAGTTTGTTGCGGTCTGCTTTGACGAAGAATTCGCGCGATTGCGAGGCATCAACACCCAGCTTTTCTATTTTCTGATGCTGGCACTCACCGCGCTCACGGTTGTGTTGCTCGTTTCAATTGTCGGGATTGTGATGGTCATCGTCCTGCTGACCCTTCCCGCCGCAATTGCCGGGCGCTTCTGCCTGCGCATGGGATCAATGATGACCCTTGCCGCCGGCATCTGTGCCATCCTGACCACCGCCGGACTGGCGGTCAGCTACCAGCCCGACTTGCCGGCCGGCGCCACCATCATCGTTCTCGTTGGCATCGCCTACCTTGCATCGCTCGCCTACAGACGCCACTAAACACTTTTTCTGGCATGTCCATTGCTATGTACAATGGGCATGAAAACACGCGCCTTAAACCTGACCGACATGGATGTCGGATTGTTTATCAGCTATGAGCTGACCGCCGAATCGCTGAACACCAAACTATTTCGTTTTTTCACGCTGAACCGTATTCCGCTTAAGAAGGTGATGGAACTGCGCGAAGCCCGCGACGAAGACGTCACCAAGCTGAACAGGCTCAACTGGTTCGACTTTTGCCCATCGCGCCGGACGCTCTGCCCCGTCTATACCCTGCAGGCCACAGAAAGCTCGCCCCGAATCTTTATGCGCTTGAACAGAGGGTCGCACATTGAAATGAGGCAAAAAATCGGAACGTACTGCGATGCGTAAAGCTGAAAAAGAACCCCCCTGACTCAACCTGCTTTCCGGCTACTTCTGACTAAAGCAAAAA
>CAZABK010000070.1:0-15472 GCA_964483355.1 uncultured Verrucomicrobiota bacterium
GCCGAGCCCGACCTGTTGTTTACCAAACGGCTGCGCGGCGCCGGCTTCAAGGTCGAGGAGGTCACCGTCCGCGCGCGTAAAACCAAGGGCCGCCGCCACACCATCTGGCTCGCCGAAAAATCGCGTTAGACACTAAGGTGGTCCAGTTTATTCCTAAAACTTAAAACCTAACACCTAAAACAGATCTTTAGATCGACAGCAGTTCCTGGACATCGTTCCAGGTGAGGGAGGTGCCGATATCGCCGTCTTTTTCGAGCGTCGCGTCGATGACGCTCTTCTTTTTCTGCTGCATCTGCAGCACCTTTTCCTCGACGGTGTTTTGGGTGATGAGCTTGACGCTGTAGACCGTGTTTTTCTGGCCAATACGGTGGGCGCGGTCGGTGGCCTGATCTTCGACGGCGGGGTTCCACCACGGATCAAAGTGGATGACCATGTCGGCGCCGGTCAGGTTGAGTCCGCTGCCGCCGGCCTTGAGGCTGATGAGGAACAGCGGGATGGAGCGGTCGGAGTTAAACTGCCGCACGCGCGCCTGCCGGTCCTTGGTGGCGCCGTCGAGATAGCAATATTTCAGTTCGCGCGCCTCCAGCTCCTCGCGGATGATGGAGAGCATCGAGGTAAACTGGCTGAAGACCAGGATGCGGTGGCCGGCGTCGAGCGCCTCGTTGACCAGCTCGAAAAAGAGCTCCATCTTGGCGGAGGGATATTCGCTCTTGAGGTTGGGCAGTTTGAGCAGGTCGAGGTGGCAGCAGGTCTGGCGCAGCTGTAATAACACCTTGAGCACTTCCATCCGGTTTTTATTAAAACCGGCCTCGCCGCCGAGATCGTTAATCTTGCGCTTGGCGCTTTCGAGCAGCTGCTTGTAAACCCGCGCCTGATCGCCGCTGAGCGAGCAGTGGGCGACGCGCTGGATTTTGTCGGGCAGATCCTTGGCGACCTCTTTCTTGAGGCGGCGCAGCAGGAAGGGGTGGAGCTTGCGGCGCAGCTTAATCTGCGCGAGCTCGCCGTCGGGGCCGCCGTTCTGGATCGGCAGCTCATAGTTTTCACGGAACGCCTTATGGTGGCCGAGATAGCCGGGCATCAGGAAATCCATGATCGACCAGAGGTCGGTGACGGAGTTTTCAATGGGCGTGCCGGTGAGCACCAGCTTGTGGTGCGCCTGCACCTTTTTGACGGCGGCGGCGTTTTGGGTGGTCCGGTTTTTAATGTGCTGCGCCTCGTCGAGCACCACAACGGCAAAGCGGTGTTCGAGATATTCGTCGAGGTCGCGGCGGATCAGCGCATACGAGGTGATGACCAGATCGCATTCGGCCACCTGCGCCCAGTTGGCGTGGCGGTCGCTGCCATGCATTTTGACGACGCGCAGGTGCGGCACAAACTTTTCGGCCTCCTCGGCCCAGTTGTCGACGAGGCTGGTGGGGCAGATGATGAGCGACGGCGCACCGTCGGCCTCGTCCTTGTCGCGCTGGAGCGAGAGCCAGGTGAGCGTCTGCAGCGTTTTACCCAGACCCATCTCGTCGGCGAGAATGCCGCAGAAGCCGGAGCGTTCGAGGAAGCTGAGCCAGTAGACGCCGTTTTTCTGGTAGTCGCGCAGCGTGCCTTCCAGCGCGCCGAGCGGCACCGGCTCAACCTGCGTGGCGCGGTTTTGCGCCTCGGCTTTATTCATCCATTCCGGCGCGGTTTCCACATCGACGCCGTCGAGCGAAAGGAGCGACGACTGGACATAGGCCGCGTGGATGTCGTTCATCTTGAAGGTGCCGGGCGCTTCGCCGGCGCCGACGGAGCAGTCGCTGAACACCTCGCGCGCGGTTTCGATGGCGTCGAGGTCGAGCAGGATGGTGCGGCCCTTCTTTTCGATAAAGGCTTCGCCCATGTTGATGGCGCGCTGGATATCGGCGTCGTCGAGGCTCTGGCCGCCGGTGGTTTCATAGTCGTAGCCGACCTCGAAGAAGCCGGAGCTGGCGGAGGAGTTGACGTGGACGACGGGAACGGTGGTTTCGGCCTGATCCATAAAGGCCGCCGCCATGCCGTCGAGGTCGATCCGCCAGCCGAGGCGGCGCAGGCACGGCAGGGCGCCGCCGAGAAAGTTGAGTACTTCGCGCGTGCCGCGGATCTGCCGCAGCATGTCGCCGCGGTGTCCGCGGAAGCCGGTTTCGGTGACGATTTCAATCGCTTCTGTTTCGGCCTCGGGATTGCGGATCTGGAATTCAAGCAGGTCGTCTGCGGCGGGAATCGAAAAAGTGCTCCGGGCATCTTCGCGTCCGGCGATGAGCTGGACTTTCCCGTATTCGGCATAGAGCGTGGCGGAGAGTTCGGACTGCGTGCCGTCGATGGCGAGGCGGAAGCGCGGCGTCGCCGGTTTGAGCAGCAGCATGTCGGGCGTAATGTTGCTTTCGACCGCCATCAGCGTTTCGAGCATCGGCAGCTCGTTGTTCATAAAGGCCGGAACGGCGTCGCGCGGAATGCGCACCGGCGCGTCATAGATGGCGCGCAGCGGACCGGGCAGCACCTTTTCGAGTTTGGTGAAAATCCCGTCTTCCAGAATCCATCCATTCCCGCCACTCACCACAAACGTTGATGTTTCCTCGCAGAGGCGCAGAGAGCGCGGAGTTGCTGCAGATTCATCGTGGTTCCTCTCAGCGGCCTCTGCGTCTCTGCGAGGGAAAACAGTCAGCACCAGTTCGCCGGTCTCTTCGTCGAGCTGCGTGCGGACGAAGGTGGGGGTGACGGCTTCGTCGACCATCAGATAGTCGTCGCGACCGCCTTCATAAATTTCCTTGCCGCCGCATAGTTCGAGAATGTTGATGAAGTCGGAGAGGGTGGCGGTGAGTTTGCCCCTGGCGGGGCCTTCGGAAATATCTTCGAGCACAAAGAGCAGGTTGTCGTCGGAGGCGTCCAGCGCCAGCGGCGTCTGTTTCGGAAATTCGTTGAGCGGAATCACTTTGCCGTCGACTTCGACGGCGCAGCGCAGCGGTACTTCGCCGCCGGGCAGCGATTCGCGCCAGCTCTGCTTGAGGGTGATGCGCAATTTGGCCGGCACACCGCCGGGATCGCGCGCGTGGTAGGAGGAGTCGTCAAACGAAGCAAGGCGCTCGGCGCGGCGCTTTTCTTCGGCCTGCTTTTCGACGCGCATCGGATCGGAATAAAGACGCACGGCTTCGAGGCCGAGGGCCACGAGGTGCGCGCAGATTTTGCCCTCGTCGCGGTTTTCGCGGCAGGGGCAATGGTTTTCAACAAAGCCGTCCTTGAGGACTTCAAACTTTGAGCGCAGACCGCGGATGCCGATGGCGAGCTGGCCGGTGACGAAGGGCGGATCGAAGGAAACCTTCTCCACCTTGCCTTTTTCAAAGAGGGTCATTCCATCGCGGAAGGTGCTCTTGCCAGCCCAGTCTTCGAGCGTTTTTTGTGTAAAGGGTACGTGCATGGTTTTTGATTGGTGAAAAGTGAGCCGGGATTTTTCTCCCTTTCGGCATTGCAGACAATCTCCAAAGATAAAAAACTGTGCGGATGAAGAAGCATCCGATTATGTGCGCCATCGCGATGGTCCTGCTGGCCGGCGGGATGGTGCTGGGTTACTACCATCTGCCGTGGTCGGTGCGGGAGCCGATTTATCGCCGCGCGCCGCAGCTCGACCGCGCCCTGCGTCATTCCGGTCTCCGAATCCTCGACCGCTGGGATACCCTCGCGCTGTTCGGGCGCGATGCGGCGGTGGAGCTCGACGGCTTTGTCCGCGGCGAACAGGTGTATGGCGGTTTTCCGGCGGGGCCGGCGACGCTACTGCAAAACCGCGCCTATTCGGTGGGCTATAGCGACGCGCTGCGCAATCCGCTCTGGTCGGCCTATCGCATTTTTGATGGTCCGCCGGCGAGCTCCGGCGATCGTCCCGCTTTTAAAACCGACACGCGCACCCGCGCGAAGGTGAAGCATCGCGACTTTACCCATTCCGGGTTTGATCGCGGTCACCTCGCGCCCAACCATGGCATCGCGACGCGCTATGGCCGCGCGGCGCAGGTGGAAACCTTTCTGCTGAGCAACATTATTCCGCAGACGCCGCGCGTGAACCGCTATCTCTGGCGCGAGCTCGAACGGCGCGTGGCTGATCGCTACAGCGACTGTTTCGGCGAGGTGTGGGTGGTGTGCGGTCCGGTTTTTGAAGCGCCGGTCGAGCGGCTCGATTCCGGCGTCGCTGTTCCGTCGCACTACTATAAGATCATTGCCGCCGAGCATAACGGCCGACTTCGCGTGATGGCTTTTTTGGTTGGCCGGAAGATTCCGCCCTATTCGCGTCTCCGGAAATGCCTCGTCAGCGTCGACGAAATTGAGCGCCGCACCGGCCTCGATTTTTTCCCGGCGCTTCCCGCGTCCGCGCAGAATGCGCTCGAAGCTGCGCCGGCCGGCCGGCTCTGGCCGACGTTATTTTTTGGCAGGAAACGTTGAATTTCTGCGCGGAACTGTGTTTAGTGCCGCTTTTTACAGGAGAATTCAGATGGATATTAAAGCTTGGTTGAAAGATCAGATGGTTGCGGCGGAGGCATATGATGCCGATGAACTGCTGGCAAACTTTCTGGACGAAATGGAAAAGGGGCTCAACGGCGAGGCCAGCTCGCTGGCAATGATTCCGGCCTATGTCGGAACCGAAGGCGAAGTGCCGCGGAATAAATCGGTGGCGGTCATTGACGCCGGCGGCACCAATCTGCGCATCTGCATTGTCAAGTTCAACGATGCCGGCGAGGTGGAGCTCTCCAGCTTTTCCAAGCAGCCGATGCCCGGACGTTTTGAAGAGGTCAGCGCCGCTGAGTTTTATGCCGTGCTGGTTGATGCGCTCGAACCGATGAAGGACGAGTTTGACAGCATTGGCTTCTGCTTTTCCTACCCGGCCACGATTTTGCCCGACTTTGACGGCCGCCTGCTGCACTGGACCAAAGAGATCAAAATTCCCGAGCTGGTCGGCAAGCATATCGGTGCCGGCCTGATTGCTGCGCTGGAAGCGCGCGGCATTCGCGGGAAACAGGTTGTCGTGCTCAACGACACGGTGGCCTGCCTGCTGGCCGGTTTGTCAAAAGGCCAGGCGTTCAATGCATCGTCCTACATCGGCTTTATTCTCGGCACCGGCACCAACACCGCCTATGTCGAACGCAACGAAAACATCGGCAAGCTCGACGGCTATCTCGAAAGCGGCTCGCAGGTCATTAACGCCGAGTCCGGCGCTTTTGCCGGCTACAAGCGCGGAAAGTTTGACCTTCAGCTGGATGCAAACAGCGAAAATCCGGGCGGGCATGTTTTCGAAAAGGTGCTTTCCGGAGTCTACATGGGAACCCTCACGCTGGAGCTGATGCAGGCGCTCATTCCCGAAGGTGTCTTTTCCGATTCCGGCGCCGCGGCCTGTGCGGTCATGAAAGATCTCTATATTGTTGAGATCGACAATCTGGCGGCGCAGAACGGCCGCGACATTGGCGTCCTCGGAAGCGAAGCCTTTACCGACGCCGACCGCGAAGTCATGCGGACCATCTTTAATGCCCAGGTTGAGCGTGCGGCGCTGTTCACCGCCATCAATATCCTGGCGGCGGTCATCAAAAGCGGGGCCGGCCAGGATCCGGAGCGTCCGGTCTGCGTCAATATTGACGGCTCCACCTATTACTACACCCATCAGCTGGCCGATAAGGTTCAGGCGCATCTGGAAAAAATGCTCGGCGAGCGCGGACTGCACATTCGCTGCATCCAGGTTGACGACGCGCCCGTCGTCGGCGCCGCTATTGCCGGCCTCACGACGTTTTAATGTCGCCGGGATCGGAGTTGTAGCCGGGATCGATGATCCCGGCTTTTTTTTGTGGAGCGGGATCGCCGATCCTGCTTACAAGATTCACTTATAGTGAATAAAGCCTGAATAAGTCCAATCGCCGGCTTGCTCAACAAACCCGGCTCGCACCGGATTTTGTTCCACATAGTTCCATTTTTCGGAATAGCTTTCGTGGGATCGGAGAACGTGGTCGAAAAACTCCTCTTGCCAGATAGAGCCAGTCAGTTGTAATTCATCCTTGATGCGCTTGCTGGTCCATTGTTTCCACTGCTGCATCATTTTTGAGAGCTTGACCGCTTCGTGGGTCGGCTTGCAGAAGAAGTGGACATGATCCGGCATGACGACGTAGGAGCCGATTGCCCAGCCATGCCGCTCCAGTGCGCCTTCCCACTCTTCGCGCAGGATCTTGTGAATCGCCGGAGTGTTGAGAATCTTCTGGCGTTTTTTTGTGTTGGTGGTGACGAAATAAACCGGATCGTCGACAAAGATTTTGGACAGCCTCCGAAGGTGCGAGTGTGCTGTAGCCGGGATCGGCGATCCCGGATTTGTAGACACCGCCGGGGCCGCCAGAGCGGGATCGCCGATCCCGCCTACAACAGATGGCCGATCCGCTGGGGCGTTGCGGAACGGCTCGAGGAGCACCGGGCCGTGTCCACCACCGACGTTGGCGGGCGACCGGAGGCATTGGTTGAGAAACGTTTTGGCGGTGATTACCGCTTCGGGGATATCCTGCCCGAGCGCGAGCGCCGAGGCGATGGCCGAGGCGAGGATGCAGCCGGTGCCGTGGGAGTGGCGGGTTTCGATTCGCGGTGATGAGAGCCAGATTGATTCCTTCCCGTCGGTCCAATAGTCGCGGCATTCACTGCCGTCGGCGTGTCCGCCCTTGATCAGTACGGATTGCACTCCAAGTTCTCCAATCCGCTCCGCCGCTTCCTCGATGGCGTCCACTTTTCCGCCGACCAGTTTTTCGGCTTCGGGCAGGTTGGGGGTCAGGACGGTGACCTTCGGAAAAAGGTCGCGGATCAAAGTTTCGAGCGCTTCGGGATCGAGCAGGTCGGTGCCGGAGGTGGATTTGAGCACCGGATCGCAGACGATCGGCGCATCCAGGGATTGAAAAGCTTCTGCCAGGATTTTGCAGGTGAGCGCCGAACCGAGCATGCCGGTTTTAATGGCCGCGGGCGGAAGATCGGTTTTGAGTGCGTCGAGCTGCGCGCGGAGCATGCTTTCGGAAACCGGCTCGGCCGACTGGACGCCGAGCGTGTTTTGCGCCGTGAGTGCGGTGATTGCGGAGCACCCGTGGACACCGAAAGCGCTCATCACCTTGAGGTCGGCCTGAATGCCCGCACCGCCGCCGGAATCGGAGCCGGAAATGGTCCACACCGTTGGAGTTGAGATTAATTGCGTCATATCGCTAACCACTATTGCTCCGGCGATTAAATATTGAGATTAACCGCGAAGGAACGCAAAGAACGCAAGAGCTGACGCCGCCATTTGTTTGCGTTTCCTGCGTTCTTTTGCGGTTAGTAAACAATCCCTGATTCACAACATTTGTCCACCGTATCTATAATCTACACGAATCTATCAGAATCCAACTGGAGTGGATTAGTGGTTTCTCAATAGGAGCCGGTTTCTTCGGGGAAGTGGAAGATGGTTTCGTTCGGCCGGGCATAGCCGACCTCGTGGGCAACCTTCTCGACAAAGTCGGGATCGGTCTGGAAGCGGCGCTGTTTTTCCTTGAGCTCTTTTTCGGCCGCAACAGTAATGTCGAGGCGCTGCTGCAGCGTGTCGCGCGTCTCTTCATAGGCCTGCATCTGTTTGACCTTGGGGAGGAACATGAGCAGGGCGCCCACGAGCAGCATGCCCGCGATGATGGCCATCGCGCTGCGGAGGATCATGTTCCAATATTTTTCGGTCTGCTGCATATGCCGAGGAATATAGCGCGATTCCTCCTGTCGACAAGTTTGTTTTGCTCTGCGTTCTCCGCGCCGCTGAGAGGGATCAGGTTGAACAAAAAAGGCGGCCCGCAGACCGCCTTTTCATTAACGAAGGATCGTTAACTATGCATCGCCGTAGCGGCTGTCGGTGTCGAGCATTTCCTCGATACGGAGCAGCTGGTTGTATTTGGAGATGCGGTCGGAGCGGCTGAGCGATCCGGTTTTGATCTGTCCGGCGTTGGTGGCCACCGCAATGTCGGCGATGGTGTTGTCGGACGTTTCGCCGGAACGGTGAGAAACCACGGCGGTGAAGCCAGCCTTGTGAGCCATTTCGATCGCGTCGAGGGTCTCGGTCAGCGTGCCGATCTGGTTCACCTTGATGAGGATGGAGTTGCCGCAGCCTTCTTCGATACCGCGGGAGAGGAATTTCACGTTGGTCACGAACAGGTCGTCGCCCACGAGTTGGCACTTGTCGCCGATCTTGTCGGTGAGGATCTTCCAGCCGGCCCAGTCTTCTTCATCCATGCCGTCTTCGATGGAGTCGATCGGATA
Organism: uncultured Verrucomicrobiota bacterium; assembly: GCA_964483355.1. Lineage (GTDB taxonomy): Bacteria > Verrucomicrobiota > Kiritimatiellia > Kiritimatiellales > Pontiellaceae > Pontiella. The sequence continues at coordinate 8,281 of CAZABK010000070.1, forward strand.
TTTGCCGATGAGTTCCGCGAGGTAGTCGGCCTGTTCTTCGGAAGAACGCTTGGCGCCGTTTTCGCCTTCGAACTTGGCATAGTCATAAACGCCGTCTTCGCAGAATTCGGAGGAAGCGCAGTCGAGGGCGATGGTGACGTCTTTGCCCGGCTCATATCCGGCATCCTTGATGGCCTGGATGATGGAGTCGAGGGCTTCTTCGGTACCGCCGGAGAAGTTCGGAGCGAATCCGCCTTCGTCGCCGACCGCAGTGGAGAGGCCTTTACCTTTGATGATGGCTTTCAGCGCGTGGAAGACTTCCGCGCCGCAACGCAGGCCTTCCTTGAAGGTCGGCGCACCGACCGGACGGATCATGAATTCCTGGAAAGCGATCGGAGCGTCCGAGTGGGAGCCGCCGTTGATGATGTTCATCATCGGAACCGGCAGGGCTTTGGCGTTGGTGCCGCCGATGTAGCGGAAGAGCGGAATGCCGAGTTCGTCAGCAGCAGCGTGAGCCGCGGCGAGGGAGACGCCGAGCATGGCGTTGGCGCCGAGCTTGGATTTGGTTTCGGTGCCGTCGAGTTCGAGCATCAGGTTGTCGATGCCGACCTGGTCGATGGCATCCATGCCGATCAGGGCCGGAGCGATGGTGTCGTTTACGTTGTCAACGGCCTTCTGACAGCCTTTGCCGAGGTAGCGGGCGTTGTCGCCGTCGCGCAGTTCGAGCGCTTCGTTTACACCAGTGGAAGCACCGGACGGAACGGCCGCGCGGCCGGTTGCGCCGGAGTCGAGGGTAATGTCGACTTCGAGGGTCGGGTTACCGCGGGAGTCGAGGATTTCGCGAGCCAGTACATCAACGATTTCTGACATGATATGTCTCCTTAATTTTGAGGTTGTTACACCAATTTCTATGAAAAACGAGGCGCAAATATAGAGATGCGCACGCGAGAACGCAAGGGCTGCTTTATTTGAATTGTATATAAAAATACCGATTCCAGACCAAAAGTGTGATGACGGTAAGCGAAGTGGCGGCTATGCGTGCCTTTTATTGGATACGAGCTATCAGCTCAGAAAAAGCTAAGGAGCTTATTAACAATGGAATACGCACCTGAAATTAGAGAGGTCCGCACTTCTCCGGCGCTTCCGGCGGCGGGCGAAAACTTTTCAGACGTCACCGAACGCGCCGCGCCCGGCGCGTATTAGTTTTCCCGCAGAGACGCAGAGCGCGCAACGAGGAATTCTTTCCCGACTTCCGTCCATTTTTGTTTTCGGAAATTTTCCACTGCGGATTGCGCGGATGGGTACAGATTCTCGAAATGGAGATCTGTTCACCCCCAATATATCTGCGCCCATCAGTGTAATCAGCGGCTACATTTGGTTGCCGTTGTGCTGCGATCTCTGCGCCTTTGCGAGGGATTGTTTCTGAAGAGCCGGTTTGGCAATAACCACTTGATGACGTTTATCGAGCGGTATTGGGTGGTCACCTTCTGGGCATCGCCGTCGGAAATGGCAATCGCGGCGGAGCGGGTTTCTGGCGGTGCGGGAGTCGCGACAGATGGGTGGCGCCGTGTTGCGGCGAAAGTGCGAAAAAAAAATTGAGAAGTGTACTCAGGTTTTTCTAGCATGCATCAGTACATTTTTACACCCGAGAGGAAGGCTTCATGAAGCCCGATGCCGGTATGGGGACACGATGAGCTCGTCAAAAAGAATATTCGGAGTGATGCTGGCAGAAACCCAGGCGCGGATCGCCGTGATTGACCCGCATGTTGCCAGAGATTCGGTAAAGGCGGTGAGCCAGGTAGCGCTGGGGGCAGGATCCGATTGGGCCGACCGGTTGAGCGGGGTGGAGCAGGAATTGCGCGCCCTCGGCTGCGGTAAGCGGTCGGCGGTCTGGGTGGCCTGTTCGCTGCCGGAAATGCAGTTTGCCATTCTGTCGGTCGAAAAGATGGCGCGCAACAAACTGGGGCCGGTCGCCTGGTTGAAGTTCCGCAAAGAAGTCGGCCTGCCTCCGGATGAGGTGATTTTCGACTATGAGGTGCAGGAAACGGTCGACAATGGCGTGATGCCGATGTTGAACCTGACCGCGTTTGCCAATCCCTACGCGGAGGTCGAGCAGCTTGAACAGTGGTTCAGTGCCCGCGGCAACCTGCAGGGGATCACCATGGACCTCTTCGCCGACCGCAACCTGATTGCGATGTCGGCTCAAGCTTCCGAAACCACAGCCCTGCTTTCCTTTGATGAACATGTTTCGCGGATCATGCTGATCCAGGCCGGCCGCGCCATGTTTATCCGGACCATCAAGGCCGGTACGGGACTGTTGCGCGATTTTGCCGAAACGGCCTTAAAACGCACGGTGTTGCCGCACGAACTTAAGACGGCCCTGGAGCCCGCCGCCATCCGGGAGGCAACCCCGAGTATGGATCAGCAGGTTCTGCGGCAGGCCTGCTCGGATGCAATTGGCCGGCTGTTTACCCAGGTTGGCCGCGCGCTCGACTATTACACCGATCACTTGAAGCGGCCGCGGCCGCAGGTGCTTTTGCTGAGCGGGGAAACCGACGAGCTGCAGTATGCCATGCCGGAACTGGCCGATCGCTTGGGCCTGAAGGTGGAGGTGCTCGATCCGCAGGCCTGCGGGGCCAACTATTCAAGCGAGGTGGCGGAGCTGTTCGCCGATGGCGGCGCGGAGCACTATTCCTCCGCCATTGGTGTGGCGATGGGTCGCGATGGCCATACGCCCAACCTGATCTGCACCCACGATGTCAAAGAGCGGCTGCTTGGGATTAAGCGGTTGCGCCGGTTGGCCGCGGGCATTTTCGTGGTTTTGGCGGCGGTTTTGTTCGGTGGCCTGTTGTGGCAGATGAACACGCTTCAAAAGCAGAAGGTTCGCCTGGCCGCCCTGGAGGACCGGTCCAGACGCATGGAGCCATTATTGACGGTGGAGCAGGCGTCGGAACGGCTGGCCGAGCTGCAGCGTGTGCATGTGGAGGCGGCGAAGCTGGCCGAGCGCCATCGGCTGGCGGCCATCCTGGCGGAGGTGCAGCAGCTGACGCCGCCGGGATTCCGGATCAAGAAGCTGGAGCTCGACCCCGCCGCGGAACCGGGGTTTCTGTTGGACGGCGTGGTGCTGGAACATGTGGGTGACAGCGAGAGCTATCTGACCAAATATGTCGTGGACCTGAATGCTTCGCCGCTCTTTGCGACGGTGACGTTGAAAGATGATGCTGATTCGGACAAGGCGATGGCACTGAAACGCCGAGGCATCCTACCGTTTGTGATTGCCGCCAGCCTGACGCAGGAATCCGACGAGGATGCGGCCGCGCGGCGGAACTAGGACCGGGAAAATGAAAGCGGATTTGGGATATCGGATTATTCGAAAGGAGATGCACCGCACGGTGGTCTTCGGTGGACTGTGCCTGGCCAGTCTGCTGGTGTTGTCGGCCGTTAGCCTGGCGCCGGCGGTTGCGAGAAGCAGCCGTCAGCGGCAGCGGATGGTCGAGCTGGAGGAAGGTATCGAGGTGCAGCAGACGCTGCAGCCGCTTTTTGTGAACCTGCTCCGGTTGGAGCAGCAGGGCCGGCTGCCGGAGGGGCTGGGCTATGTGCGCCCGGTGGCCCTGAAGCGCGAACGCCTGCTGGACTTTGACGAAGAGCTGGTTGCCCTGGCCGGCGCGGCCGGTGTGGAGGCGGCTGCGGTGGAGGTGCTGACCAGTACGATTGCGCGCACCGACCGGGTCGTGGCCGAGGCGGTGTTTGTCGGCGATTTTCCGGCGTTTCGCGGTGTGCTGCTGGAGATGGGCCGACTGGAGTGGGTGCATGCGTTTAAGCGGATCGATCTGACCGGCTTTGCGGATCAGGAACAGATGAGGGTGCTCTTCGAACTGGCGCTGGATTGACTACTATGCAGAAACGGGAAATAGCGATGGTGGCCCTGGCCGGTTTGGCGGCGGTGCATTTCGGAATCGACCATTTTGTGGTGTCGAAGCCCAAGGCCCCGGCCGGCGAACGGGTACGCGTCTGCGAGGACTTTGTGACGCAGAGTCGTGCCACGTTGCAGGTGCTGGAGCATGCGCCGGCCATCGAGCACGGCTTGGTCCTGCTGGGGACCAACGAGTGGAGCAACCCCTTCATCCGCGATGGCGTGAGCGCGCTGGCCGGGGGGCGGTCCGGAGTGCAGCCCAAGAGTCCGGAGCATGTGCTCAAATATACCGGCTATATCGAATCGAACGGCAAGGGCTGGGCGCTCATCAACAGCAAGGAATATGTCGTCAACGACATGATTGAGCTGATGGGACTCAAGGTGGTGGAAATTTCCAGAGAATATGTGGTGCTTCAGCCGCAGGAGTCCGGCTCGGTCTTCGGTGCCGAGGATGAATTGATCAAGGTTGCCAAAGAGGTGGAAGATGAATTGTTTTAGTCGAAAAGCCGGTGGACAGACTGTTCTGTGCGCGGCGCTGCTGATGCAGGCTGGAACGGTGCCGGGAGAGGCAACGGACGCTCCGAAGCCGGCCTCGCCCTTCGAAGCCAAGACCACGATGATCGGCGACAGCCGCCTGCCCGTGATGGTGGTGGAGGAGTTCGATGTCGCCAGCGGCGGAAATCTGGGGGCGGTGCTGCGGACCATGGCCCGCATCGCCGATGTCAACCTGGTCTTCAGCGACGAGGTCAACAACCTGCAGTCGCTCAGCTTTAAGATGAACAAGCCGACGCCGTGGAACGATGTGTTTGAAAGCATTCTCAAGGTGCACCACCTCAGTTACCTGCAGGATCCGAACATGATTCGCATCCTGACGATCGCGGACCTGAAAAAGGAATATGATCTGCAGGAGTCCATCAGCCGCCGGACGGCGCTGCAGGCCGACACCCGCAAGGTCGAGCCGCTGGTGCTGGCGGTGATCAACGTGAAGTATGCCAAGGCCGAATCGCTGATCGAGGTGCTCAAGGAGGTGCTCGATAAGTCGCAGTATCGGGGGAGCAGCACGACGCATCCCGAGTATGTGCGCGGCTCGGTCAGCGCCGACGTCGCCAACAACAATGTCGTGATCAATGCCATTCAGAGTGATGTCGACAAGCTGGTGCGGCTGACGCAGCAGATGGACCAGCCGACACGGCAGGTGCGCATCGAGGCCAACATTGTCGAGGTCAACAGCGCGCTGATCAAGGAGCTGGGCGTCAAATGGCAGAGCGAGTTTAAGTTCCAGAACAATGGCGAAACCATGTCGGCGGTGGAGCGCGTGGTGCCGGATGACTATGGCACGCTCGACCAGACCTTCGGCAAAATGGGCGCCGCGCTCGACCCGTCCGAGGGCTTCATCGAGTACGGCATCCTGACCAAGGATGTCAATCTCTATGCGGAACTGACCGCCCTGGAGGACGAGGGCAAGGTCAAGATTCTTTCGCGGCCCTCGATCACCACGCTCGACAACATGAAGGCCTCGATCAAGAGCGGTCAGGATGTGCCGTTCTCCACCACCAATGCCGAGGGCGACAAGATTGTGGAGTTCCGCGAGGCGGTGCTGCAGCTGGAGGTGACCCCGCATCTGATCGACGAAGATACGCTGACGATGGATATCCTGACCCGCAAGGATGAGCCCGATTTTACTCAGGAGGTCGACGGCAATCCGCTGATCCAGCGCAAGGAGGCACAGACGCACCTGATTCTGCGGGGCGGCGAAACCACCGTGATTGCCGGGCTGACCAAGAACAACCTCGAAAAAAGCTATTCCGGCATCCCGTTCCTCAAGGATCTGCCGTTCATCGGGTTTTTGTTCCGGTTCAAGCGTACCGCGGACAGCAACCAGGAGCTGATGATCTTCATTACACCGCGCGTCATCGGGGAGAACAACCCGGATGATCGGCTGCGGGTCGAGCAGTGGATGAAGGAAACCTACGACATGCCGGAGCAGAAATAATGGCAAGGAAACGGCTGGGCGATTTGCTGGTGGAGGACGGGCTGCTGACGGCTGAGCAGCTCGAATCCGCCATGGAGGGCCATCCGGGCTCCGGCATGCGGGTGGGCGAATTTCTGGTGCACAAGGGCGTGGTGTCGGAAGACAATATTGTCGAGTCGCTCAGCCGCCAGTTGCGCATTCCGCGCCTGACGAAAGCACAGATGCAGCCTGAGCCGCCCATGGCGGAACTGATTCCGCGTGGCGTGGCCGAGCAGTATCAGGTTGTGCCGCTGCGCGACGATGCCCTGGGGCTGGTTTGTGCCATGCCCGATCCGATGGATCTGCAGGCGCTCGAGCGCGTTGAGGAAGTGGTCGAAAAAAGCATCGATCCGGTCATCTGCACCCAGGCGCAGTTCCGCGAGCTGTGTCGGGTGCTGTATGGCCAGGACTATGCGCAGAATTTTGACACGCTGTTTGGCGACCTTCGGGGCGAGGCGGTCGATCTGAGCGCCACGACCGAGGAGGAATCCTCCGACCAGGTCGAGGTGAGTTCGCTGGTCGACATGGCCGAGGATGTGCCGGTCATCCGCATGGTGAACTGGATGCTGGCCACCGGCGTCAGTGAGGGCGCCAGCGATATCCACATCAGTCCGGAGCAGTCCAGCATCAGCCTGCGCATGCGGATTGACGGCAGGCTGAAGGCCTTTCCCGCGCCGCCCAAGCCGATGCATCTTCCGATCGTTTCGCGCATCAAGATTCTGGGCCAAATGGATATTTCCGTTGCGCGCGTCCCGCAGGACGGCCGCTTTTCGCTGAAGATCGAAGGGCGCGAAATCAGCGTCCGCGCCTCCTGTACGCCGACGGTCAACGGCGAAAATGTGGTGCTGCGTATTCTGGACATGAGCGGCGGCATTCTTTCGCTGGACCAGCTCGGTTTTGAGCCGGAGATTGAGCAGCGCCTGATGGAGGTCATGGCCCGGCCGCACGGCATGTTCCTCACGACCGGTCCGACCGGCAGCGGTAAAAGTACCACGCTCTATTCGCTGCTCCACATGCTCAACCAGCCGGAGGTCAACATCATCACCACCGAAGATCCGGTGGAACACCGCATGGCCGGCATCCGGCAGATCGAGCTTAATCCCAGGGCGGGAACCACCTTTGCGAGTGCGCTGCGCTCCATTCTGCGTCAGGACCCCGATATTGTGATGGTCGGCGAGATCCGCGACACCGAAACCGCCCGCATCGCCGTGCAGGCGGCCTTAACCGGCCATCAGGTGCTCAGCACCCTGCACACCAATTCCGCCGCGGAGGCGGTTACGCGCCTGGTC
>CAZABK010000071.1:0-15332 GCA_964483355.1 uncultured Verrucomicrobiota bacterium
GCCTCTTCCAGCGACTGAAAAATCTGAATGTCAAAATGCACCAGCTTATTCAACGCCTTAACCCATAGCCCCAGGATCGCCTGGGTCAGCCCTTCTTCCGCAACCACGGCAGTTCGGGTTCCGGGGACTTTATGCGGTGAGCGACAAAGAAAATCGCGCACCATCGTGTCCACTTCCCCCAACCGAATATTGGCGCGATGCGGACCGATCAGCCATATATCATTCTTGTGCGGATATTCATCCAGCTTTGTCTCATGATGAATAATGGTCTGAATCGTACTGAGGTTAAAGTTATCCTCGAACCGAACCAACAGGTGGCTATCGTTATTTTCAATGTTGTACATGGATGGATCCCCTATTTCAGCTACAGGAAAAATCATGAATCCGCCGGGATTTTACACAACCATTTCCCTCAGTTGTTTTTAGTAAAAAACGCCACATCATTAAGGATTTCCGCTCCAACAAAGCCCACTCTTGCTTTCCAGGGCATCCCGACTATAGTTCCCGCTTTTTGGATGAGGTATGCAGTATGAACAATCCCGGGCAGATCAAGACAGGCGGATATGAACACCGATTCGGCGGCCTCTTCCGGCTATACGGAAAAGCGGCGATGGAAAAACTGCGCGCCGCACACATTCTCGTGGTCGGCATCGGCGGCGTCGGCTCCTGGGCGGCTGAAGCACTGGCCCGCTGCGGCGTTGGACGGCTGACGCTGGTTGACTTCGACGACATCTGCTATTCCAACATTAACCGGCAGCTTCACGCCCTTTCCGACACCGCCGGCCTGCCCAAGGTCGAGATTCTCGCCGGACGCATCCGCCTCATCAATCCCGAGTGCCGAGTGGAAACAATTCAGGAATTTTATTCCGACCAAAATGCCGACGAGCTGATCCAGCCCGGCATCGACTATGTCGTGGATGCCATCGACAAAAAAAATGCCAAGATCCATCTGATCACACAGTGCAAGACCATGGGCATTCCCGTGATTGTCTCCGGCGGCGCCGGCGGCCGGATCGACCCGTCAAGAATCGAGACCACCGACCTGCGCGATTCCTATAACGATCCGCTGCTGGCCGCCATCCGCAAACAGCTGCGCAAGAATATTCCCGGCATGCACCTGCGGCACAAAAAGAAATTCGGCATTCCCTGCGTCTTTTCGGCGGAAGAAATTCAGCATCATGCACAGCCGGCCGAAACCGGCCTCCCCGACACCAGCAACCACAACTATGGCTCCTCTGTCTTTGTGACCGGAAGTTTCGGCTTTGCCATTGCCGCGCGGATCATCAACGACCTCACCAAAAAATAGACCACAACGAAGAGCAAAAGGAGTGACCTTTTTTCTTCGTGTACCTCCAGACTTCGTGGTTAGCAGACAGACGTAATGATGCCTTCCGCACCGGAGGGAAGCTCGACAAAGCCGGCTTCAATGTTACCCATCAAAGCCTCCCCTAGAGGCGATTCGGGCGTGATGACTGTGACCGTTTTTTCCTCGACCTCAACCTCGGTGCCGCCGCCGCAGTTAAGCAGCATATAAAGGTCGCTATCGCCATCCAGATCCACCTCAACCAGCGCACCGACGTCGATCTCCTGGCCGGAAAAATTCTCGATCTCCATCGCCCGGAGTTTCTCAAGCTGATGAGAAAGATCCATGCAGTGCATGGCATAGCCACGCGCCAGAAACGCTGATTCGAAGCCGGTGGTATCGCGTTGTTTGTCGGCATTGGATGCGCTGAACTTGGTCGTTGCATTCGACTGTGCGTTGGCCTGCGACTGCCGGCCGAGTTCCGCTTCCAGCACGCGAACAATCTCATCTAGAATCATGCGTTTCATACGCGGGGTTATACCGCGCCGAAGCGGAAAGCAGAACCCAAAAACGCACTAAACAAATGACGCACACGCCCGCATTGGAAACAAAGAAAGCTACGACACTCCCTTCGCCGACGGCGCCTTACCGCCGCCGAGTCCGGCAGAGCGGAACCCTCCATCCCGCGCCCAACCGCTTTACAAAAAAAGAAAACCCGGCATACTTCGGCAAAAAGGCGGAACTACATATTCAGGTGCCCATTCTGTGTATTTTCAGGACGGTGATACTCTAACCAATAAGGAGATTCACATGAGAACCAAGGCCATCAAAACAAGTATAATTTTGGTGATTATGCTGTTGAGCATCCTTGCGCCTGCTCTTCCGACACACGCTGAAAGCGAAGCAAACCAATCTGATTCTTTAGTCTTTGCGTTAATGCAGAGTGGAAGTGACCCACAATATGTGAAGCCGATCCAAAAATGGTTTATCAAAATATATACCGAGGCCCTGAGTCGTATGGACATTACGTTTCGCTATCGCGTATTACCTCCGAAGCGGGCAAGCTTCTACTCCGACCAAGGCAGTATCGATGGAGAACTAAGCCGGGTTTTTGACTACAACACCGAACATCCGAACCTGATCCGGATAGAGGAACATCATTTACTCTCGGTGTTCAGTGCGTTTGCTGCCGACCCGACAATCACACTAAATGGATGGCAGAGCCTGAAGAATACCAGCTATAACGTTGAATATCGGCGAGGCATAAAAATTTGTGCTGAAAATTTAACCGCCGTTATCCCGTCAGAACGCCTTTCTGAAATTCACTCGATTCAAGCCGGCATTGGAAAATTGTTAACGGGAAGAAGCGATGTTTTTATTGAACCCGAAGATGGCGTTTTCGACTATCTGAAGAGTGAGGAATTTCAGAGAGCGAGTCGGGGAAGAGCGATTCACAAAGTCGGCACAATGGAAACCATGACGAGCCATCTCTGGCTGCACAAAAAACACCGCGACCTTGCACCACGACTCTCCGCGATCCTCCGGGATATGAAGCAGGAAGGTCTCTTTGACCAGTATCTGGAGCAGGTTGGCCTGAGCCCTGCCGCAATAAAATGGTAATCCCTCATTAAAACGACCATCCCGTCTTCGGAAACGCTGCCTGACGCGTCACGAGGCGAAGCCGACCAAATGGTCAAAAAAAGCCTATTGCCCGCGTTCGATGCGGCGGTGCGCGTCCATCAGCTCGCCGGGATTGGTCTGGGCCGCAAGGAGTGAAAGTTCTCCACAGAGGACGGTGGCGGCGCAGAGGCAGGCGAGACGGCGCGAGTTTTCGCCGGGCTCGCGATTTTCGTCGAGCCCCATGCGCTGCATATTTTCGAGCACAAAGTCGAGTCCCTTGCCGTTGCCGACGGTGCCGACGATGAGGTTGGGGAGCGTAACGGAAAAGTAGAGGTCGCCGTCGCGCTCTTCGGCCATGGTGAGGCCCTGGGAGCCTTCAACAATATTGGCGGCGTCCTGCCCCGTCGCGAGATAGAAGCCGAGCAGCATGTTGGCAAAGTGGGCGTTGGCGCTGCGGAGTCCGCCGGCGAGCATGGTGCCGATAAGGTTTTTGCGAATGTTAAGCTGCACAATTTTTGCGGGCGTGGTTTTGAGGTAGCGGCGGCAGATTTTTTCGGGAATGACCATTTCGGCGACGACATTTTTTCCGCGGCCGAGAATGCCGTTGACGGCGGTGGCTTTTTTGTCGGAGCAATAGTTGCCGGAGATGGAGCCATATTTGAGTTCGGGATGATTTTCAAAAATATGGTTCATGAGCGCCTCGGCGGCCTGCGTGCACATGTTGTGGCCGGAGGCGTCGCCGGTGGTAAACTCAAAGCGGATAAAGAGCAGGTTTCCGGCAATCTGGCCGTGTAGGTCGATGAGCCTGGCAAAACGGCTGGTTCCCTTCACCACCTTCTGCAGCGCGGCAAAACCGGCCTTGATTTTCTGGAGCGCCTGTACGGCGACGGCGGCATCGGGCGCTTCAAAAAGGACCGAGCGGGTCATCCGCTCGTCGATGAGCGTGCATTTGATTCCGCCGTCGCAGTTTTGGGAGACGCGCGCGCCGCGGTTGACCGACGGCCACAGCGGCGTTTCATAGGTGGCCAGCGGCACCTCAACCTCGCCTTCAACAATTGGGCCCGACAACTTTACGGGACCGACAAACTGCATGGGGATCTGCGCAAATTCACTCATTTCTATTCCTCGGAAATCTGTATAAAAGAGGCGAAATTATGGAACAAGCAAAACCGATTAGCTAACACATTTCTAACCGATTATTGATTGTTAGCACTCGGCAAATAAGGAACATTGGACCCATGCAAAAGATTAAAATTCTGGTTGTTGAAGACGAAGCGCCGATTCAGGAACTGCTGCAGTTCAACCTGGAACGCAACAAATATAAGGTGCATGTCGTCGATTCCGGCGAAAAGGCATTGGATCAGGCGGCCAAGCTGCGGCCGGACCTGATCCTGCTCGACATTATGCTGCCGGGCGCCGACGGGCTGGAGGTCTGCAAAAAACTCAAGGCTGATCCCAAGACCGAAAACATTCCGATCATTATGCTGACCGCGCTGTGCGAAGAGGCCGACATTGTAGCGGGGCTTGAACTGGGCGCGGACGACTACATCACCAAACCGTTCAGCCCGCGCGTACTGCTGGCGCGCGTCAAGGCCGCCCTGCGCCGGATCGTGGATGCCAAACCGCCGCAGGAATCCGAAAACCTGATCCGTATCCACGACATTGTAATCGATGTGGACCGCCACAAGGTGGAGGTAGACGACAAAGAGGTGACCCTGACCTTTACCGAATTCAAGGTGCTGCAGCTGATGGCCGGCCAGCCCGGCCGCGTCTTTACCCGCTACCAGATCGTCGATGCCGTACATGGCGACGACTATCCCGTCACCGACCGATCCGTGGACGTCCAAATTGTCGGACTGCGCAAAAAGCTCGGCGACGCCGGCAAGTGCATTGAAACCGTGCGCGGCATCGGCTACCGCCTCAAGGAAGCGGAATGAAAAAGAAGCATCTCTTCTGGCTGCTGCTCCCCTCCTACTTGGCCCTGACAGCCATTGCCATTATCGTGGTGGCGTTCTATGCCTTCCACTCAATGTCGGACCTCTATTTCCACGCGCTTGAAAAAGATATCTTCACGCGCGCCACCCTCCTCTCCCCGCAGATTGCGCCGCTGATTGAAAGACAAGATCTTCCGGCGATTGATGCGCTTTGCAAACAGCTTGGAGAAACCGCGGACACCCGCTTTACCATCATCCTGCCCGACGGCCGCGTCGCGGGCGATTCGGACGAAGATCCCGGCATCATGGAACACCACGGCGACCGCCCCGAAATCCGCAACGCCCTCGCCGGCGAAGCCGGCATGGATACCCGCTACAGCCGGACGCTAAAACAGGAAATGATGTATCTTGCCGTCCCCCTCAAGACACCTGAGCGCGAAACCCTCTGCGCCGTCCGTGCCTCGCTCCCGATGACCGAAATCAAGGGCGAGCTCAACAAAATGACCGTGCGCGTCATCGTCGCCTCCATTCTCACCGGCATTCTCGCCATGGTGATCTGCATTGGCGTCGTCCGCCACATCACCTATCCGCTGCGCGGCATGGGCCACGCCGCCCGCAAATTTGCGGAAGGCGATTTTCATCACCGCATTCCGGCCCAACAGACGCGGGAGCTCGATCAGCTGGCCGAGTCGCTCAACACCATGTCCGAGCAACTCAACAAAACCCTCTCCACCATTAGCCAGCAGCGCAACGAGCAGCAGGCCGTTCTTTCGAGCATGGACGAAGGCGTACTGGCGATTGACCGCAAGGAGCGGATCATCCACATGAACCGCGTCGCCGGAGAAATCCTCGGAGTCAACCACAAGGAGACCAAACGCGAACTGATCCAGCAGGTGGTGCGCCACGCCAATCTGCAGGAATTTATCAAGGCCGTGCTCGGCTCCCAGAAACCACTTTCGCGCGATCTGACCCTGATTGGCGACTCCGAAAAACAGCTCCAGCTCAGCGGTCGCGTTCTGCATGATGCCGAAGAGCAATCCATCGGCGCGCTCGTGGTTCTGCGCGACGTCACCCAGCTGCGCCACCTCGAAACGGTGCGCTCCGACTTTGTGGCCAACGTTTCGCACGAGCTCAAAACCCCGATCACCTCGATCAAGGGCTTTGTCGAAACCCTGCTTTCCGATGACTGGAACCATGAGCCCGACATTCTGCGCTTTCTCGAAATCATCAGCCAGCAGGCCGGACGGCTCAACGCCATCATCGACGACCTGCTCACCCTCTCCCGACTCGAGCAGAAAGACGGCGTCGTCATGAAGGAAACTGCGCCGCTCAACACCGTCATCGAAAATGCCACCTATCTCTGCCAGCTCCAGGCAGGCAAGAAAAACATCCAGATCGAAACCATCTGCCCGGACAACCTGGAACTGGAAATCAATGCGCCGCTGCTGGAGCAGGCGCTGGTCAACCTGATCATCAACGCGATCAAATATTCCGAGCCCGACAAGAAGGTGCTGGTTTTGGCGGAAAAGAAACCCGATCAGGTGGTACTTTATGTCAAGGACGAGGGCTTCGGCATTGAACCGCGCCATCTGGAGCGCCTGTTCGAACGTTTTTACCGCGTCGACACCGCCCGCAGCCGCAAACTCGGCGGCACCGGCCTCGGCCTCTCGATCGTAAAACATATTGTGCACGCCCACGAAGGCACCATCCGCGTCGAAAGCAAGCTCGGCGCCGGCAGCACCTTCATCATTTCCCTGCCCGATCCGCGCTAACAAAACGCTAACATTTTAGAGTTAGCAAATTGTTAGCGGTCTGTTAGGTTCCCCCCGCAATTTATAACCAACACCTACTTAAGGGGGAATCAATGGACGTAAGTTTATTCTTCAAGATTGCATTTCAGGTTGTCGGCGGGCTCGGTATCTTCCTGCTCGGCATGAAGCATATGTCGGAAGGCCTTCAGGCCGTATCCGGCGACCGTCTGCGCAAAATGATCGGCGCAGTAACCAACAATCGCGTGATGGGCGTGATCGTCGGCCTGATCGTTACCTGCTTGGTCCAATCTAGTTCGGTAACCACCGTAATGGTCGTCGGTTTCGTGAACTCCGGCATCATGACCCTGATGCAGGCGATCGGTGTAATTTTCGGCGCCAACATCGGCACCACCATCACTGGCTGGATTCTCGTCCTGAAGATCGGCAAATACGGCCTGCCCCTGCTCGGTATCGCCACCTTCTTCTTCCTCTTTTCCAAGCGTGAACGCCTGCGCTACATCGGCATGGCGCTCATGGGCGTCGGCATGGTCTTCTTCGGCCTTGAGCTGATGAAGAATGGCTTCAAGCCGTTGCGCTCGCACGAAGAGTTCAACGCCTGGTTCCAGGCCTTCCAGGCCACCAGCTACCTGGGCATCATCGGCTGCGCCGCCGTGGGTATGATTCTCACCATGATCGTACAGTCCTCTTCGGCCACGCTCGGCATCACCATCGGCCTCGCCGCCACCGGCGTGATCGAATTCCAAACCGCCGCCGCCCTGGTTATGGGCGAAAACATCGGCACCACCATCACTGCATGGCTCGCCTCGCTCGGCACCACCACCGCTGCCAAGCGCGCGGCTTATGCCCACGTCTTCTTCAACGTGCTGGGTACGGCGTGGTTTGTCGCACTCTTCCCGTTTGCCATTAAAGCGCTTTCCCGCCTGATTGCCGCGAAGACCGGCTTTAATCCGCTCGAAATCAATATCGACGAAATGGACGAGAAGCAGTTCGGCCAGATTATCACCGCCGGCATCGCCCTCACCCACACCACCTTCAACGTGACCAACGTGGTTGTCTTCCTGCCGTTCGCCACTCTGATCGGCAAACTGGTCACCAAACTGGTTCCGGAAAAGGAAACCAAGGAAGTCAGCCACCTCACCTATCTCGACGTGCGCATGCTCGACACCCCGTCGCTCGGCATCGTCCAGTCGCAGGGCCAGCTTAACTTTATGGCCGAAAGCGTCGAGGGCATGATGGACCAGCTGCGCGGATGCATTGCGGAAGGTGCCGACGATACCAAAGAGGTTGAAAAGATTTTCCGGCGCGAAGAGATTCTCGACAATGTGCAGAAGGAAATCTTCCTCTTCCTGAGCAACATGGTTTCCGGCCAGGTACCGCACGAAGCCACCGGTAAGGCCCACATGCAGATGCGTATTGCCGACGAATATGAGTCGCTCTCCGACTACACCACCAACGTCCTCAAGGGCATCAAGCGACTGGAGCAGGAACAGATGAAGCTCGAAGGACCGGCCAAGGACAAACTGCTCGCCCTGCATGATCGCGTGGCCCAATATATCACCAAGGTGAACGAATACATGAAAGACGAAAGCGTTGATCATCTCGCCTGGGCCAACACCGAAGGCGCCGCGATTGCCGAGCAGATGAAAGCTTCGCGCCGCGAGCATCTCGAACGCCTGCAGAAAGAGGAGGTTTCCCCGCTCTTCAGCCTGGCCTACACCGACATGCTCAACTTCTACCGCCGCATGAAAGACCACGCGCTCAACATTGCCGAAGTCGTCGCCGGCGAAAAACAATAAGCGTTGGCACTCCCAACCACTGAAAAAGGCTCTCCGCTCCGGGGAGCCTTTTTCTTTGCCTCACCCCGCAATCCGCCCCAATAAATCCAATACCATACTCATCTATCACTAATCCTTAATCCCTTCCTCACAATCCCCTAACAAACCGACCTTAACTTGCCGCTCATACAAAGGAAGAGATGCAATTGTTCTGGAAACTTTCCCCTAACTTTTCATTGGAAAACAGGCGCGTTTCCGGTCTCTTCACAAAATGGCAATACATCTCCGAAAATGCGGAACCTTTGCCTAACCAACCCTGAATGGAGGATGAATAGATGAATAAAAAATTCGTATATACCATCACAGCAGCGATCGCGGTATCCACAGCATCCGTATTCGCCGCCGATGAAGCCGCAGTCAAAACCCTCGAAGAGCGCATCGCCGCCCTCGAAGGCGCCACCAAAGCATCCAGCTGGGCCGAAAACCTCAAAATTAAAGGCGACGTTCGTTACCGTTACGAATACAAAGCAAAAGACGACGACACCGACAAAGACCGCCACCGCATCCGCGCCCGCATCGGTGCTTACGGAAATGTTACTGACGAAGTTAAAGTGGGCGTCCGTCTGGCAACAGGTTCCACCAAAATTGACACCAGCACTGGTCTGGAAGAACCGCTGGAAAGCGGACCGACATCCAGCAACCAAACCATTGAGGGTGGATTCAGCCAAAAGCCGATCTGGCTTGATCTTGCCTACATCACCTACAGCCCGGCAGCCATCGATGGATTGAGCGTGACAATGGGTAAAATGAAACAACCCTGGGTCTCCGTTTCCGACCTTATTTTTGACGGCGACGTGAACCCCGAAGGTATCAGCAGCTCCTACAATTTCGGCAGCGATGCTCTGTCCCTGACCGCAACCGTTGCCTATCACATGCTCGACGACAAAGGCACAGGAGAAGACGACAACCTGACCTCCGGCCAGATCGCTGCAGAAGCCAAGGTCGCTGAAGACATTAAGCTGACACTCGGCACCAGTGCCTTCTATTACAGCGAACTGGACTTTGAAATCGTTAATGGCTTTGCCAAGGCTGACGTCAAAAAAGGACCGTTGCCGATCAAGGTTTATGGCGAATACCTCAACAACATCGCATCCGCTGTTGAAGAAGACACTGCATGGCTCGCAGGGATTGGCACCAAGTACAAGAAAGTCAGCCTGGATTACAACTATCGTGATCTGGAAGCCAACTCTGTTAATGATGATCTCGATGACGGCGACTTTGGCGGGCCGGACGGCAAGGGCCATAAAATCAAAGCCAAATATTCCATCGCGAAGAATGTCAGCACGGGCGCAACCTACTTCCGTGTAGATGATGGCGGAGTTGATGTTGACCTGCTGCAGGTTGACTTTGCCGTAAAATTCTAAGCGCTCGCATTACATGAGATCTAAACAAAGGCGTCCATTCGGGCGCCCTTTTTAATTTTCAGAAAACGTCAGTTCTAACCCTCTCCTAACATCCAAAACACAATCCCCTAACTGCACCCCCACATATTAAACGCACTTCTGAACGAGAAACTGTTAGGGAATCAAAATAAACAAAGGAGCGATTCAATGAAAAAACAGATCCTCGCAATCACCGCAGTAGTAGCTGTCGCCGGCGCCGCAAGCGCTTCCGACAAAATCGTCATCGACGGTTCCACCACCGTTGGCCCGATCGCCAAAGCATTCGCCGAATACTTTATGGCCGCCAACCCCGAAGTAAACATTACCGTATCCGAGTCCGGTTCCGGAAACGGCGCTAAAGGCCTCGTTAACAGCACCTGCGATATCGGCGCCATGTCCCGCCCGATGAAAGACACCGAGTTCAAAGCTGCCGCCGACAAAGGTGTTCAGCCCGTTGCGCACGTGGTGGCCCTCGACGGTCTGCCTATTCTGGTTCACCCGTCCAACCCGGTTCAGGATCTGACGGTTGAGCAGGTTCGTAGCATTTACCTCGGCAAGATCACCAACTGGAAAGAGCTGGGCGGACCGAACAAAAAGATCGTAACGATCTCCCGCGATACCAATTCTGGCACCTACGAAACCTTCGCCAAGCTGGTGATGGCCAAGCAGAAGATCAACGAAAGCTGCGAATATGTCGGCTCCAACGGCGCCATCCGCCAGCGCGTACAGAGCACCCCGGCCGCCATCGGCTACGCCGGCCTCGGCTTCGTCGACAAAACCGTAAAGGCCCTCAAGATCAACGGCATCTATCCGTCCGCCGAAACCGTACAGACCGGTGAATATGCTGTTGCCCGCCCGCTCTACATGTACACCAACAAATACCCGAAGCTCGGCAGCACCATCTATCAGTTCATGACCATCCACCTCACCGCAGACGGACAGGAAATGGTGGAAGAAATCGGCTTCGTTCCGGTCACCGCTTACTAAAGTAAACGTGACGATTGACGATTAAGGCGTGACCGACGGGTTGCGCCTTTTTCACGTTTCACGGCTCATTCGTCACGCCGTTCTAATGCTTCTCTAATCTTTCGCTAACAATACCAGCCCACGATGGCGGCCAATTCTTAAGAGAGTCATGTGTCTATGAGCGCAAAAGCCAACCAAAGCCTAATCATGAGCGACGCCGCCAGCATGCGCCAACTCATCGCCGCGCTGTTTGGTCAGAGTATTCTTTTCCTGATCACCTCGCTCTCCACCCTCGCCGTCTTTTTTATCTTTTACTTTATCCTGAAAGACGCGATCCCCTTCTTTAAACTCGAAGGCTTCAAGGAATTTTTCACCAGCACGCGCTGGTATCCCTCCGGCACCCCGGCTGAATTTGGATCCATCTCGATCTTTTTCGGCACCGGCCTCGTCACACTCGGCGCGGTGCTCGTCGCCGTACCGCTGGGCATCGCGGCGGCCGTCTGCCTGAGCGACCTGCTCCCCTTTAAGGTTCGTCAGATTGTTAAGCCGGTCATCGAGGTGCTCGCGGCGATTCCGTCGGTCGCCTACGGCTTCTTTGCGCTGGTGGTCTTTGCGCCGCTGCTGCAGAACCATGGCGGCGCGATCCTCTCGGCCGGCGCATGGATGATCCTCGGTCCGATCTTTGCCCTGCTCTCCGTCGTGATCGGCGACCTGCTTCTCGACAAGCTCCGCCACGTTATGAACCCAAAACTCGCCGGCGCCGTCGTCTTTCCGATTCTCGGCATCCTGGCCCTCCTGTTCATCAACCAGATCGCCGGACAGCTGATCAACGTCGAAATCAGCAGCGGCACCAACGCGCTCAACGTTTCGATTATTCTCGGCATCATGGCGCTGCCGACCGTCGTCAGTGTTTCCGAAGACGCGCTGCAGGCCGCCGGCCGCGAACTGCGCGAAGGCTCCTACGCCCTCGGCGCCACCCGCGCCGAAACCATCATTAAAACCATCATCCCCGCCTCCATCAGCGGTATCCTCGCCGCCGTCATTCTCGGCGTCATGCGCGCCATCGGCGAAACGATGGTGGTCTGGATGGCTTCGGGCAACGCCGCGCGTATTCCGGAGCCGTGGTATAACGTGATGGAGCCGATCCGTACACTCACCGCCACCATCGCCGGCGAAATGGGCGAAGCCGACCACGTGACCGGCTCGTCGCGCTTCCACGTTCTCTTTGCCATGGCGCTCTGCCTGCTCACCTTCTCGTTCCTCATGAATCTGGCCAGCGAAATGATCGTCAAACGCTCGCGCAAGAAACTGGGTAAATAATCATGCGTCTTGAAACCAGAAAACTGCTCGATAAAGCCTTTTCCGGCCTCGGACTGATTGCCATCGCCGTGATGGCCGTTGCCCTGGTGCTGATTCTTGCGCCGATCATCTGGCGCGGCTCCAAAGCCTTTGTCTTTAAGGGCACCATCGAACACCGCCGCGTCATGCTTGAACAGTTTGACCGCGGCAACACCGAGCGCTTTAACGCTGAAATGGCCAAAGCCGCTGAAGCGCGCGCGCCGGTCTACCGCATGCTCGAAGAGTTTGAAGCGGAAATGAAAGCGATGAATCGCTCCGACCGCCGCGAATATAAATCCGCGTTGCGCGAAGTGGAAAAAGCGATCAAGGAACTGTTCGGCCCCTTCCCCGGCCAGAAGCGCCCGGTGCTGATCCGCCAGCAGTATGGCCAGACGCGCTGGGACCGCACCCACGTCAAACTGCACGAAGCGCTCTTTTCCGAAGAGTGGGACTATTCCAACGCCGACGCCATGGGCGTACCGGTTGAAAAACCGCGCGTCGATCAGTTCCGCGGCACCAAACTCGAGCCGCTGTTTGAATATCTTGAAGAGCATATCGGCGAAATGATGCGCCCGAGAAGCACCTTCTACTGGCAGTTCATCACCGACAAATCAAAGGATTCCCATATTTTCGGAGGCATCTGGCCGGAGGTGCTCGGCACCATCTACCTCACGCTCGGCGCGATGATCTTTGCCGTCCCGATGGGTGTCATTGCCGCGATCTATCTGTGCGAATATGCCAAGGAAGGCCGCGTCATCAGCTTCCTGCGCATCTGCATCAGCACGCTCGCCGGGGTTCCGAGTATTGTTTTCGGCCTCTTCGGCCTCGCCTTCTTTTTGAATACGATTCAGGTGTCCGACTCTAAAAGTGTGTTGGCCGGGGCGTTAACCCTTTCGCTGCTGATTCTGCCGACCATCATCCGCTCTTCGGAAGAAGCCATCCTCGCGGTGCCGCACGCCTATAAAGAGGCAGCGCTGGGCCTCGGCGCCGGCCGCTGGCACACCATTATGACGGTCATTTTGCCGGCCGCCCTGCCGGGTATCCTCACCGGCATCGTCATCAGCATGGGCCGCGCCGCCGGTGAAACCGCACCAATCATCTTTACCGCGGCCGTCAGCGTTGGCGCACCGCTCAAGATCTGGGAGACGCTGAGCCAGCCGACGCCGGCGCTGCCCTGGAACATTTATAACCTTTGCACCGAGCACGAAGCGGTCGACGAAATCCGCCATGTACAGTACGGCATGGTATTCACCCTCGTGGCCATCGTTCTCCTGCTCAACCTGTTTGCCATCCTGATGCGAGCACGCATCTCCAAGAAACTGAGAGGATAAATCATCCACAGATTACACAGAGCAGCATAGATTCCTCTTCAATCCTATTAATCTGAGCAATCTGTGAATTAAAAATCACGGAGTAGAAAATGACCGAAGAAATCACCATGAAAACAATCGAGCAGTTCGCCGAACACGCCGACAACGACGGCCCGGCCAAAACGCACATCGAAGCCAAGGACTTTTCCCTCTTCTACGGCGACTTCGAAGCGGTCCGCAAGGTCAGCATGCAGATCCCGAAGCAGCAGGTTACCGCCATGATCGGCCCGAGCGGATGCGGCAAGAGTACGCTATTGCGCTCGATCAACCGCATGAACGACCTGATTCCTTCCACCAGCTCCAGCGGCGAAATGATTTTTGACGGGCACAATATCTACAACCGTAATATTGATGTCGTTACCCTGCGCGCCCGCATCGGCATGGTTTTCCAGAAGCCCAACGTCTTCCCGAAATCCATCTTCGACAACGTCGCCTACGGACCGCGCCTCCAGGGCATCACCAACAAGCAGGAGCTCAGCGAAATTGTTGAAACCAGCCTGCGTCAGGCCGCCATCTGGGACGAAGTCAAAGACCGCCTCACCGCCAACGCCCTCGGCATGTCCGGCGGTCAGCAGCAGCGCCTCTGCATCGCCCGCGCGCTGGCCATTAAACCCGAAATCCTGCTGATGGACGAGCCGACCTCCGCGCTCGACCCCAAGGCTACCGCCAAGATCGAAGACCTGATCGGCGAGCTGCGCGAAGATTACACCATCATTATCGTTACCCACAACATGCAGCAGGCCGCGCGCGTGTCCGACCTTACCGCTTTCATGTATGAAGGCGTGTTGGTAGAGTTTGGCAAAACCAAGCAGCTGTTTACCAACCCGGACAACCCGCAGACGGAAAACTATATCACCGGTCGTTTCGGCTAAGGAGAACATCATGGCAAAGCATCTGGAAAAAGAACTCGAACGCCTCAAGAAGCTGATCTACACCCTCAGCGCGCGCGTTGACGAAAGCGTCGAACTGGCCGTTAAATCGTTTCAGGAAAACGACGTCGAACTGGCCAGGAAGGTCATTGCCGACGACGCGCTGATTGATGAACTCGAAGTGGAAGTGGAAGAGGAATGCCTCAAGGCACTCGCCCTCTACCAGCCGGTCGCCATTGACCTGCGTTTTATCATCGCCGTCATGAAGCTCAACAACGACCTTGAGCGCATCGGCGATCTCGCCGCCGACATTGCCAAGAACGGCATCGCCATCAACCAAGGTTCCAAGCCGAAAATCCCGCTCGACCTGCACCAAATGACCTATCTCGTGAAAGCCATTGTGCGCAAGAGCCTCGACTCGCTGATCAACATCGACGCCTACCAGGCCCGCGAAGTGATCCGGGACGATGAAGAGATCAATGCCATGAAGGCCGAGATGAAGGATGAAATCGTGGAAGCGCTCAAGCGCGATCCCGACCACGCCGAAACCCTGATTACCCTGCTGGCGATCACGCATCGGCTGGAACGCATCGGCGACCACGCCTCGAACATCGCCGAAGATGTCATCTATATGATCGAATCGGAAATCGTGCGTCACCAGCCGGCCGAATAAAAACAAAAACAGTTCTCGCTATTCTGCTTATGCAGGCTTAGCTTTTCTTTTGATTGGAGACAATCCTCCCTTCGGGGCAGAAAAATAAACGGCCGGTTTCTTAAGGGGGATTAGGCCATGCAAAGCAAAAAGGCCGGCAACGGCCCGTTTAGGAGTAAAGCAAGTCATGTCAGAACAAATGGAAACCGGCACCGTCAAATGGTTCAACGATGAAAAAGGCTACGGCTTCATCGCCCGCGCAGGTGGCGAAGATGTATTCGTTCACTTCAC
>CAZABK010000072.1:0-15252 GCA_964483355.1 uncultured Verrucomicrobiota bacterium
TAATGAACAACTAATATATTATTATATTTTAGTTATTCCGTTTCAGATACATTCCAAGGATGGAAATATCGGAAGGGTTTACTCCAGATATACGCGCAGCCTGTCCCAGGTTTTCCGGCCTGATTTTTTTTAGCTTTTCGCGTGCCTCATATCGAAGGCTTTTAACCATATCATATTCAAAATCAACGGGTATCAGCTGCTTTTCCTGTTTTTTTGAGGCTTCAATCCGCTCTTTTTCCCGTTTAATGTAGCCGGCATATTTGACTTCGATTTCAACCTGTTTGATCACTTCTTTATCCAGATTTGGCGCGGTTTGAGGCAAATCATTGTAGGATGCATTGGGCTGACGAAGAAGTTGAGCCAGCGATTTTCCAGCATGAAATACCTTTTCAAGCCGACCGCATTCGGATTCAATCTGGCTCCAGTGTGATGAAATCTCATTGATTTCATTGGATTCTACAATTCCGAGCTGTTTCGTTTTTTCAAAAAGACGAAAATAGACATTGTCCTGGCGCAGGGTTAGCCGGTGTTCGGAACGTGATGTAAACATTCGATAGGGCTCATCAGTTCCCTTCGTTACCAAATCATCAATCAGTACGCCAATATAACTTTCATTTCGGCTCAAGATGAATGGGTCTCGGCCAAGCACCTTTAAGGCCGCATTTGCCCCAGCAACAAACCCCTGGCCAGCTGCTTCCTCATATCCGGTTGTTCCATTGATCTGTCCTGCAAAATAGAGATTTTCAACCCGTTTGGTCTCCAGGGTGTGAAAGAGCTGGGTTGGATCGGCAAAATCATATTCGATTGCATAGCCTGGTCGTATAATTTCGGCCTTTTCAAGCCCAAGGATAGAGTGAATCATTTTTTCCTGCACCTCTTCCGGAAGGCTGTTGGAGGTTCCATTTGGATAGAGGCGGATACTACTTCGTCCTTCGGGTTCAACAAAGACGTGATGAGAGTCGCGCCCGGAAAATTTAACAATCTTATCTTCAATGGATGGGCAGTATCGAACGCCAGTCCCTTCAACCATACCACCATACATGGAGCTTTTATTCAGATTATCCGCAATAATCTGGTGGGTGCGTTCATTGGTGTGGGTCAGCCAGCATGGAATTTGATCAGATCCCGGCACCCAGGGGTGAAGCTGCGGGCGTTCCATGTGGAACATTTTTGCCGCCGCCGCATCTGAATCATGAGATCCCTGTTCCACGTGGAACATTTTCCACTCCCTGCGGGCCATCCGAGAGAAAAAGGGCGGAGGAGTATCACCCGGTTGGATTTCCATTTTGGAATAGTCGACGGAATCCCGATGAATTCGGGGTGGGGTGCCCGTTTTTAGTCTTCCGAGCTCAAATCCAAATTGCCTGAAGGATCGGGACAGTTCCTCAGCGGACTCCTCGCCCATACGGCCCTCATTGACGCTTTTGGTGCCTACCAACACTCGGCCACGAAGAAAGGTCCCGGTACAGATGACGACAGCTTCCGCATCTATATCGCCACCTTTTCGTGTTGTTATACCGCTGATGCGACCATTTTTTGTACGAATATCGGTTGCTATATCCTCCATAAGATGGAGATTGTCCTGCATATTGAGAACGGACTGAATTCGGATGGGGAAGAGGTCCTTGTCGCATTGGACCCGGTTGGATTGAACGGCCGGACCTTTTCGGGTGTTGAGCATCCGGTATTGAATGCCGGTGTAATCAGTGTTGCGTCCAAGCTCGCCTCCAAGGGCGTCCAGCTCGGAAACTAAATGGGATTTTGCGATTCCTCCAATGGCTGGGTTGCATGGTAATCTTCCCGTAAGGCTCTTGTCCAGAGTAAGTAATAAGGTTTTAGCACCCATTCTTGCGGATGCGAGAGCTGCCTCGTAGCCGGCATGTCCACCGCCTACGATAACTACATCATATAAAGACTTGTTCATAATTAGACCGTTTAATATTGCTATAGGGTCGAGGATAGTTGCATTCGGCAAGCGTTTGGTCAACAAAGGGTTGTGATCAAAATTAGGTGCTTGCATGCGTTAGCAGTTTGGCGCTTTTTTTTAACCTTTAGAGTGCAGTAGTGCGTGTGCTTCTTGAAAAGAGTGCGCTCTCCGCAAGGCAAGACGCGCGACCCGGTGAAAAGTGAACTCGCGGTTAAAAATCGCTAGTTATTCAAATGATCGAACAGGGATGGCCAGAGGGGTTGTGTACAGAATCGGCAAGATCCACAGGGTCAAACTCAACGTATCTTATCGATCCTGTTGATCCAATTTCCTACACAAAATGCATGATGAATCCATTGAATGGCGATTGCTATTTAATGGGTTTTATAAATTCGCCAAGCTCCTCTGGCGTAAGATCTTCGAGCTTTATGCCGCGCCGTTTAAGTTCATCCTCAATTCTCTGGATGAGTTTCTGAATATAGTCATGGCTCGCGTCGGAGCCCATGAGTACATCATAATTTTCACCTTTGGTGATGCGCACATGCCCGTCATCGGCATCAAATCCAACACCGAGAAGGCGAATAATTTTCTTCTGATTTGGATTCCGCATTTTTTTAATAAACCTGCTTGATCCGGAGAGGGGAAATGGCTACTTTCTGCACCCTCATTCCTGCCGAATGGTGTAATGGCAGCACAAGCGGCTCTGACCCGCTTAGTCTAGGTTCGACCCCTAGTTCGGCAACCACTCTTTTTCTTTTCAAACCATTCTATTGATTTGCAGGCCTCCGATTGATTTCTTCGACCTGCCTCATCAATAACGATTCCTAGCTCACACGGATCGGCATGATCACATAGAGGAACGGTACGTTGGTTTTGATTACGCCGGGACTAAGCTCATCGGAGAGTTCGAGGAAGATTTCATCGCTATCCAGATGTTTGAGTGGCGCCAAGAGGAAGCTGGGGTTAAAGGCGATCGTAATATCCTTACCGGAATATTTAACCGGAACGCTTTCATTCGATTCACCGATCTCCGGAGAAGAGGTAATCAGTTCCATACGGTTTTCAGTGATCTGAACTTTTACCGATGCGGCCTGGTCGTCGAGCATCAGAGAAACACGCCGTACGGCGCTGGCCAGCATTTCGCGATCAATCACGATACGCTCTTCACATTGCGACGGAATTACCTGGCGGTAGTTGGGGTAGGTGCCATCGACCAGCTTGGAAATAATGAAGATATTTCCGAATTCAAACGCAACCTGTGTTGCAGAGGTTTTGACACTTGCTTCGCCGTCGGCCCCTAAGGTTTTAATCAGCTCATTGACGGTCTTTGTCGGCACAACGATATCAACTTCGGCATCTTCGGGCATATCGATTTCCTGCTCGACGAGCGCGAGGCGACGGCCATCGGTACAGACCGTGGTCAGTTTGTTATCGCGGAACGCCATAAGGGAACCGTTCAAAATAGCTCGAGATTCATCCGTAGAGGCCGCGTAAGAGGTTTTCTGGAGGATATCCTTCAGAGAGTCCTGTTTGAGCGCGTAGGAGAAACTCTCCTCGAATGTGGGCATCGGCGGAAAATCATCTTTCGAAAGCCCTTCAAGTTTACAGTTGTAAGATCCGGAAATGATCGTGGCAACATCAGCAGTATTGACGCCGATATCAACCTGATGACTGGGAAGATCCCGGCAAATGCTGAAAAAGCGACGGGCGGGAAGGGTGGTGGCACCATCCTCATCAATGTCAGCCTCGATACTGGTGCGCACACTGACTTCCATGTCGGTGGTTGTCAGGGTCAGTTTGCCGTTTGCTGCTTCGAGCAGAACATTTGAAAGAATCGGCAGTGTAGTACGCTGACCTACGATAGACTGCACCTTTTGCAACGCTTCCAGAATTTGATCCTTCTCGATGCTGAACTTCATTAACAAGCCTCCTGTTATATAGATATATCCTATTTATAAATTCACTATTATTATTGGCTGTGGACAACCGGAAAAAACCGTACCTATTTTTCGTAACCCCGTCACCTGTAAAAGTTTGAAAACATGAACAAGCCTGTTAATAAACTGATCATAAATCGGCTGTTCTGTTCACAGCTCTGAGTTATTGAATTTATTAGCAGATTTTTCACAGGTTATTAGGGATTCATTAACAGGCTGACGGAGAAAGCTGAAGCTCCACATTTCCGGATTGGGTCCTAAACAACGGTAATCGGTATACCTGATTTTTATTTGTTTTCCAACTGTTCGATACTGGAATCAGAGAAAAAGGGGAGGGGATAAACAAAAAAACCGCCCCTTTCAGGACGGTCTCCATGTGTCAGGAATAAAGCGTATAATTACACCAGAGTCTTAGCTGCGTTTTTATTCACCTTATCCTTTAGAAGGGCGATCGTTTGCTGCAAACCACGATCTTCTTTGGTCCGCTCAGAAACCTGGTCATGGGCATAGAGGATCGTGGCATGGTTGCGGCTGAATGCTTCGCCAATGACCGGGAAGGATTGATTGGTCATCGTGCGTGAAAGGTGCATGGCAATCTGACGCGGCCAGGCAATGTCTTTTGAGCGTTTTTTGCCGGTAAGGTCGGACTGGCGCAGATCAAAGTGCTCGGCGACAGTGCGTTGGATAATATCGACGTTGACTGCCGCCTTGGACTCCTTATCGAGCAGATCATGGAGCAGTTCTTCGACTTTTTGGACATCCACCTGCTGATTGGTGAGCGACATAAAGGTGGCGACACGAATCAGTGCACCTTCGAGACTGCGGACATTGGATGAAACACGTTCAGCGAGATAATCGAGCAGGCTGTTGTCGATATTGAGATTAAGCAGTTCGGCTTTCTTGCGGAGAATCGCGGTGCGCGTTTCGACGTCCGGCTTGCCAAGTTCTGTGACCAGCCCCCATTCGAAGCGGGAAATCAGGCGCGTCTCAAGACCAGCCAGCTCGCTCGGCGTGCGGTCGGAGGTGAGAACAATCTGCTTGTGGCTTTCAAAGAGGGTATTGAAGGTGTGGAAGAATTCTTCCTGCAGACGCGCTTTTCCGTCGAGGAACTGGATGTCATCGATCAGCAGCATGTCGATTTTGCGGTATTTCTTACGAAAAGCTGAAACGCTGTTGTTTTGGAGCGCGTCGATATATTCGTTGGTAAAGGTTTCGCAGGTGATATAGCAGATTTTCGCGCGCGGTTTTTTGGCGACAACGTGATTGCCGATGGCCTGCATCAAATGGGTTTTTCCGAGTCCAACTCCGCCATAGATAAAGAGCGGGTTATAGGTGCGCGACGGCGAATTGGCCGCAGCCATAGCTGCCGCATGGGCAAATTGGTTGGTTGGACCGACCACATAGGAGTCGAAAGTATAGTTGGGGTTCAGGTTGTGATTCGGCTTTTTGCCGCCCAGTCCGAGGCTCGGAAGCGAAATCGGGGAGTGGGGTTCCGGTTCCGGCTCTTCTTTGGATTGTTCAAAGCAGCTGGAATCAACTTCCAGGGAAATTTCCATCTCTTTTCCGCTCACAACCATTACGGCCTTGCGGATCATTGGAAGATAGTTTTCTTCGAGCCAGTCTTTATAAAAATCGTTGGCAACCGCCAGTCGCATGCTGTTGCCCGAGATATCCACACACTTGATCACCGCGATCCAGCGGTCGTAGATATCCGAAGAGAGGATGCCTTTAAGCTGTTTACAGGCCTCGCTCCAGTATTTATTGCTTTCCCCGTTCATCCCTACAAAATCTTTCCCCTTAACAGGTCTTCCGTGTTTATCCACAAGTTATTAACAGGCGGTTAATTCCCTTTATCAACTTGCGAGGATGAAAGGTATGAAAAGCCGATTTCCTCCTCAAGGGATTAGAAAAAAAAACGGGAAAAAAAAACGAACACCACAAAATATGGTTGCAGACAAACCGGCAGACACAAGATAGCCTCCGGAGTGTTGGAAAAAGGTTAAAACATATTTGTATCATTGCGTGAAACGGATTTTATAACGCGAGCAATTTGAGGAGGTTATGCCCTGATGAATACATTAACAGGCCTGATTTTTATTGCCGGATCGTCTTTGAGCGACACGAATATCCTTTATTTAAGCGGGTTTTCCGCTCCTGACCCTTTCGTTTATATGAATACCCCCCACGGCGGTTACCTCGTTGTTTCGGCGATGGAAAAAGGGCGCGCCGAAAAACAATCAACAGCCGGAACAAAGGTCTTCACGCCGGCCGATCTTGGGCTGAAAGGAAAAAAAGCCGGCAACCGCGGCGAACAAATCCATGCTTTAATGCTAATTGCCAAAGTCCGCCGCCTTCAGGTTCCGTCCGATTTTCCCGTCGGCCTTTTTCAGGAACTTGAAAAGAGTGGAATCAAGATTTCCGTCAGCCGAAAAACGGTCTGTCCGGAGCGGAAAATAAAAACGGCCGACGAAATTAAAAAACTGCGCCAAAGCCAGCGCGCCGCCGTCGCTGCCATGGATGCTGCCGTCGCCCTGATCGGTTCTGCAAAAATCGGCGTAAAAAATGGCCTCTATATAGGGAGGGAAAAACTGACCTCCGAAAAAGTACGCCGGCTGATCCATAAAACGCTCATCGATCACGACTGCGCCGCCGTCGAAACCATCGTTGCCGGCGGCAATCAGGCGACCGATCCGCATGAACGCGGCCACGGAACGCTTTTCGCCGGCGAGGCCATCATTCTCGATATTTTTCCGTGCTCCGAAAAAAACGGCTATTGGGGCGACCTCACCCGAACCGTCTGCCGCGGTCCGGCCGCGCCGGAGCTGAAAAAACTCTATAATGCCGTCAAAGCCGCCCAGACCGCCGCATTGCGCGTAGTAAAGCCCGGCATTTGCGCCGACGAAGTCCACGCTGCTGCAAAAGCGGTTTTTGAGCAGCGCGGTTTTGAAACCAAAGAGGTGGACGGCACCCATGTTGGATTTATTCACGGAACCGGCCACGGGGTAGGGCTTGATATTCACGAACTGCCGCGGGTCGGCGCCAGCGGCGAAATCCTGGAAGTCGGAAATGTTATTACCATCGAGCCGGGGCTGTACTATCCCGGTCTCGGCGGCGTCCGCATCGAAGATACGGTTGTGGTGACGGAAACGGGATTTCGCTCTCTGGCCTCCTGTCCGAAAAAGTTTGAGTTGTGACAGGCAATAAACGCTTGATAGATTACGTTATACAGTCGAACCGAGAATTCAGGAGGTAAGCCATGAAAAAACAGACATTACTTATAGCCGTTTCGGCAATGGCCGTTTCAGTTTTGGCACAGAACACCAACGAATTTCACCACGGCTCCGGAAAAGGCAAAGAGTGCCCGGAATTTAAAAAAGGCGCCCAGCCGGAACGGCAGCGCCGATTGCCTGAGAGGGATCTGACTCCAGAGCAACGGGAAAAAATGCAGCAGCGCCGCATACAGCTCCTGGAAAAGTCGCTGAAAAAAATCGGGGTCACGGAAGAGCAGAGGGTGCAGATTCTCGCTTTGCAGAAGCAGATGAAGGAAAGTATGAAGGAATCTTCGCGGAAAGTAGACGAAGCCCGTAAAAACCTTTCTGAAATCCAGGATGCCGGTGCCACGATGGCGGAAATTGATGTTGCCATCGACGCCGTTACCCAAGCGCAATCTGAACAGCTCAAGATTATGGTGCGCAACCGCATGGAAATGGAGCGGATTCTGGGTAAAGAAAAATATCGACTCTTTATGGATGATGCCCGCAGCCAATACCGTAAACATGGGCAGCGCGGCGGACGTGGAATTCCGGAGCGGCCGAAACTTCCCGGCGAGGACAAAGCCAAGGATCCGCCGCGGCCGGAAACCTCGGACAGCCAGCCCCCCCCGCCAGCACCGCTGGCTTAGCAAAAAATCACCCTGCCCATTGCGGCAGGGTTTGCTATATAGGGGGCATGTCAGAGAAAAAGCCCAGCCCGCTACAGGCCGCCTTTTGGCTTACCCCGCAGGAAAAACACACCATTGTGGTGATTTGCGCTTTGGTCCTGCTTGGTCTCGCGGCCCGCTATTTTTACTTGAAAAACGCCGGCGTCGAGGTATACACGCCCGCCGGAATTGAAGAAACGGAACCGACCCATGAGTGATTGTGTTTTTTGTAAAATCGCGGCAAAGGAAATTCCTGCAACGGTAATCTATGAAGATGACGAGGTGCTCGTTTTCATGGATATTGGCCCGATCATTAAGGGTCATGCGCTGGTTATTCCGAAAAAGCACTATGATCCGGTCACCGAAACGCCCGACGAAGTTGTGACCAAGCTGCACCTTGTTGCAAAGAAGATTGCAAATGCGCAATTGAACGGACTCGGTGCTGACGGGGTCAATATTATGCAAAACAACGGTGTCGCGTCTGGGCAGGAAGTGCCGCACATTCATGTGCACGTTATTCCGCGTTTTAATGATGACGGACACCATTGGAACTGGAACGCGAAAAAATACGACGACTTTGATGAAATGGCCGCACTGGCCGAGAAACTGAAAAACCATTTATAGACGACGATGAAAAACCCCACGCCAAATGATCTGCTTGCCCCGATCCTGGAAAAAGATAGCCGCTATAGCATTGATGCCTACCTCTTCGTTCGCGAAGGGCTCGACCATACGGTGCGTAAGCTCAAAAAACCGCGGCATGTTTCCGGTCAGGAGCTGCTCGAAGGCATGCGCGAATATGCCCTGCAGGAATTCGGCCCCGTCGCCAAGCGCGTTCTCTCCGAGTGGGGGATCAACGAATGCGTCGATTTCGGCAATATTGTTTTCAACCTCGTCAATGAAGGGCTGCTCGGCAAGACCGACGAGGATTCCATTGAGGATTTCATGGATGGCTACGATTTTCACGAAGCATTCATCCTGCCTTTCCGCCCGAAAAAAACGGTTGCCGCTAAGGCTCAACGGGTGATTTCTCCGAGTTAATTTCAACTTTTAAATATTTCTGTTGCAATAAGACGGGCTGAAGGTCCGTCTTTTTTTGCGTCTAATAGAAAACGGCCGCACTAAATATTGGTGCGGTCCTGTCTTGGGGTGGCGTTTTAGTACGTCTCATAAAGACAGATCAAAGGCCGGTTGGCATTAAATGGATGAGGTATGACAATGCGCAGGGAAAAAGGATTTTTGTTGTTTTTAACGGTGGTTGCACTGTCCGGGATCAGTGCGTTTGCTCAGGATGAATCACAGCAGCAGCAGCAGCAGCAGCAGCGGCGGCCGGGCGGCGGAATGCGCGGCGGCGGGATGCGCGGCGGCGGGATGATGCCGGACATGATGGGCAGTGAAACCACGGTCAACTCTTCCAACACCCAAACCGGTCCCAATGCGCTGCTTAACAGCGATGTAACACAAAATGCCGCCGGCTCCCAGGTGGCCGTCAATTGGGAAAACATCACCCTCAAGGACTGCATCGAAGTGCTCTGTCGCGACCTCGGGATGGAATTTATCATTTCTCCGTCCGTCAATGTCACGCAGGAAGTGAGCATCCGCGCCGGCAATGTCACGGAATGGGAGCGCGACGACAAACTTGAAATGTTTGATGCCATTCTCGAAACCGCCGGGGTTCAGCGTATTGAGCGCGGACGCGTCTGGGTCTTTTCCCCATCGGACCTGCGCCCGATCATCAAGGCCGGTGAAGACACGGACTATCCGGATGGAAAACCGATCATCGGGGTTATTGAACTCAAACATGTCAATGCCTCCACCGCGCAGACTTTTCTCAACAGCTTCAGCGGAAAATCGCAGCAGATTTTCGCCATGCAGGATTCCAATATCCTGATTGTGCTCGGCACCCAGGCCTGGCTGCAGCAGATGCAGGATCTGCTGAATATTGTGGATGTTCCCTCCTCGGTCCTGGTTCAGCATGTGATGAAAAATGCCGATTCCACTGATGTTGCCGACGAACTTTCAAACATTTTTTACCGCCGCACCGGCTATGACGGTTCCGCGGTTCAGTTTTTTGCCATTGCCCGTTTGAACATGGTTATTGCGCATAATGCCACCCAGGCGATGGTCCCGGAAATTGAACGCTGGGTGAACATGCTCGATCGCGCCGACGGCACCAACGAACGCGTCACCAAAATTTACCGCCTCAAAGTTGTCGAAGCCGAAACGATCGGAGAAACGCTCGATGATCTCTATTCCAGCCTCTACGCCCAGTCGCAGGAAAAGGAGCAGGAACTCGGCAAAACCGCGACCAAAACAAACACCAAAAACTCGAACACCTCGAATAGGAACAACAACAAGAACTCTTCCACTACGAAAAAGGCGTCGAACAACACGCAGAATACCTCCGGCGGCGACGCTCCGGGAATGACCGTTGATGAAGAGGTCATCATTCTTTCCGATGAGGATACCAATACCCTCATCGTCAATGCACCGTCGAGCATGCACAAAGAGATCGCCGCAACCATCGAAGATCTCGACCGCTCGCGCCGGCAGGTACTCATTGAAACCGTACTCGTTGAGGTCACGCTTGATGAATCGCTTGACCTCGGCATTGAATGGGCCATTTTCGGCTCTGAATCTTCCGGCGCACAGATGAGCGGTCTTCAGCTCGACTCACTGGGAACCGACGGCGATGCGCTCACCACCGCCGCCGACGGCCTCACCTATCTGCTGAACGCCAACGAGGAAGCCATGGCTCTCATTCATGCCGCGCAGGACGACGACCGCCTGCAGGTGCTCTCCTCGCCGACGGTGCTCACCCGCGACGGCATGGAAGCCGAAGTTTCCTTTGGTAAGGAAGTCCCGGTTCAGGAGAGCAGCGTGACCGAGAGCGGAACGGAAAACTATTCCTACGACTACCGCGACGCCAAAATCACCCTTACCGTCACGCCGAAAATCGATGACTACCGCATGGTGACCCTTGATCTGGAACAGACTGTACGTTCCATCGATGTAGAATCTGAAGATGACGAAGCGCCGACCTTCTATACCCGCGAAATCAGCTCCAACCTGCAGGTGGATGACGGCCAGACGCTGATTCTTGGTGGTTTGATCGAGCGTACCGATCAGCAGGTGCGCACCGGCATTCCGCTCCTCAGCCGGCTGCCCTTTATCGGCTGGGCCTTCGGTCGCACCAAAACCGCAAAAGTCGGTTCTGAAATTCTGATGATTCTGACGCCGCGCGTGGTCGATACCCGCGATGAAACCGACCTGCTGACCCGCGAATTCAAAAATAAGATTCTCGGAGCGATGGACGAAAAGGATATCCGCAGCCTGTACAACCTCAACGACGGAGCGCCGGAAGAATCCAAACTGACCGGAAACGAAAAGAAGGAGTCGGAATAATGGCCTATCGTCAAATCGGCGACATCCTCGTTGCCCGGGGAATTGCCGGGCGCGATGCCGTTCAGGCCGCGCTCCGGAAACAGAACGAGGGCGGGGGAGTTCCAAAACTTGGAAGCATCCTGGTTGAAAACGGCGACATCCAGCCGTGGGAACTCACGCAGGCGCTCTCCGAGCAGTATGGGCTTCCCATCTGCGAAATTGAAATACCCGCCGAGCACCTCTGTCTCGAAGACGATCTGCCGTATCCCTTTATGGTCGAGCACCGGTTGCTGTTCGTTCGCGAGGGCGAAACGCTCATCGCGATCACCGACGACCCGACCGACTGGTCGTCTATTGAGGCCGCCCGGCTGCATAAAGGCGAAGAGCTGGAGGTCTTTCTGGTTCCGACACCGGAAATGGACGATGCGCTTGTACGCGTTGAAGAATATGCCGCCAATAACCTCGGCACCATGATGCAGGACGCCGAAGTGTTCGAGGCCGGCGACTGGGGCGACGAAGAGGAGTATCTGCGCGACCTTGCCCTCGATGCGCCGGTGGTGCGTATGGTGAACCTCATCATAACCCAGGCCGTCGAAAAGCGCGCGTCGGACATTCATGTGGAAATCGGCGAATACAATCTGCGCGTCCGCTACCGCGTCGACGGTGTGCTGCACGAAGCCGAGTCAATCGACAAAAAGCACCATGCGGCCGTCACTTCGCGCATGAAGCTGCTGGCCAAACTTGATATTGCCGAGCGCCGCATTCCGCAGGACGGCCGCATCAAGATGCAGGTTGCCGGGCACGATCTGGATATGCGCGTCGCCACCACGCCCACGATCTACGGCGAAAATATCGTCATCCGTCTGCTCAACCAGCAGCAGGTGGAGCTCAATTTTTCCAGCCTCGGCATGCCCGAGCGCGAAGAGCAGCTTTTCACCCAAATGGTTGAACAGCCGCAGGGCTTCATTCTCGTCACCGGCCCGACCGGCAGCGGTAAAACCACAACGCTGCACACGGCGCTCACGCACCTGAACAGCGAAAAGGTAAAGATCATCACCATCGAAGATCCGGTCGAAATCCGCCTCGGCGGTATCAACCAGATTCAGATGAATCCCAAGATTGGAATGACCTTTGCCAACGGCCTGCGCTCCATCGTCCGCCAGGACCCCGACATTGTCATGGTCGGCGAAATCCGCGATGCCGAAACCGCCGACATTGCCATCCAGGCCTCGCTCACCGGCCACATGGTGCTTTCGACGCTGCATACCAATGACGCCGCCGGCTCGATTGCCCGCCTCGCCGACATGGGCGTTGAAAGCTATCTGATTGCATCGGCACTCACCGGCTCGCTGGCGCAGCGCCTCTGCCGCCGGATCTGTCCGCACTGCGCGGAGCCGTATGTGATCAGCGGCAAACAGCTCTCCGATTTTCCGGAAGCGACCCTTCCGGAATATCAGCTCAAGCACGGCAAAGGCTGCGAAGTGTGCGACGGCACCGGCTTCTACGGCCGTGTCGGGCTCTACGAGCTCATGACCGTCAACGACGACATGCGTGAACTCATCCAGAAATCGCCCGAAGCCGGCCCCATCCGCGAGTTGGCCCGCACTTCCGGCACCAAACTCCTGCGCGAGTGCGGCTGGCAGGCGATGATGGACGGCATCAGCACCGTCGAAGAAGTCCGCCGTGTAACGCAGTGGAGCTAGCCCATGAGAAAGTTTTCCTACAAAGCAATCACGGGTTCCGGCGAAACGCGGACCGGAATAATTGAAGCGCCGTCCGAAGCGCGGGCGGTGCAGCAGCTCCAGCAGAAGGGGCTGGTGGTGCTCAATATTGCCGACAGTGCCTCCGGCGAAGGCTTTTCCTCCGCCTCCAAATCACTGGGCGGCCGCATCACCACCCAGCAGCTGATGGAATTTTCGTCCGAAACCTCGGCGCTGCTCGATGCCAAAATACCACTCGAACAGGCACTGAAAACCCAGGCCGACCTCTGTTCGCACGAACGCTTCAAGGAGGTGCTTTCCGAAGTCTGGAAAGATGTCACCGGCGGCGCCTCTTTTGCCGATGCGATCGCGCGGCACCCCAAGGTTTTTGAGCGTTTCTATTCCAACATGGTGCGCGGCGGCGAAGCCTCGGGATCGCTCGAGCTCATCATGCGGCGCATCGCCGCGCTGCTCGAGCGCCGTCAGAAGCTGCGCTCGAAAGTGATCACCGCCATGATCTATCCGTCGATTCTCATAATCATCGGGGTTCTGGTGGTTTCGGCAATGATGATTTTTGCGGTTCCGAAAATCACGGAACTCTTTGCCGAAACGGGACAGCTGTTACCCACCGCAACACGCATGCTTATTTCGTCTAGCGATTTCAGCCGGGAATATTGGTGGCTTGGTCCGACTATTCTGGTTCTGGTTGTTGCCGGCTTCAAATTCTGGACGCGCAACGAAGAGGGCAAGGTGGCCTGGGGCACCAAAGTGCTCAATGTACCAGTTCTGGGAAGCCTGTTGGCCGAAGCCGAAACCAGCCGCTTCTGTCGGATGCTCGCGGCACTGCTCGAAGGGCAGGTGCCGATTCTGCAGGCCATTTCCATCACCGGCGGAACGCTCAGCAACGCCGCGCTGCGCAAACTGATGCGGCAGGTCTATGAAAATGTGCAGGGCGGTAAACCGATGGGGCCGGTGCTGCAGGATGATCCGCTTTTTCCGGAACTGGCCGCCCGTATGATTTCCATGGGCGAGGATTCCGGCGAGCTCGGCACCATGCTCGACAAAGTCGCCGAGCGCTATGAGGAAAAGGTATCCGCCAGCACCGACCGGTTTGTCAGTTTGCTGGAACCCATCTTCATTGTAATTCTCGCGGTGGTTGTCGGCTTCATCGTCGTCGGCATGATGCAGGGCATCATGGCCATGAGCACGTCGGCGGGATAAATGTAATGTGAACAGGAGATAGTTATGGAACAGAAAAAAAGAAAACAGAGCAAAGCGGGTTTCACGTTGGTGGAGCTTTTGGTGGTGCTGGTGATTATCGGGGTGATCGGCACGATCGCCGTGCAGAACTTTTCCGGCCAGGAGGACAAGGCCAAGATTAAAGCGACCAAAGCCTCGTTCACCACGCTGGAAAATGCGCTGGAGCGCTTCAAGCTCGATATGGGCCGCTACCCGACCGAAGACGAAGGGTTGTCCGCACTCATGATCGCGCCGGAGGATGATGACGGAAGCTGGGGACCGAAATATCTCCGGAAAGAGCGCGACCTGCAGGATGCCTGGGGCAACGACTATGTCTACACGGTGCCGGGTTCGGACAGCGAACCCTTCGAAATTGTCTCCTATGGCGCCGACGGTGCAGAAGGCGGCGAAGGCCAGTTTGACGCGGATCTTTCGAATCTCGATTAGCGAATAAGGATTAGGGAATGGCGAAGTCTGGTTTCACTATGATCGAACTGCTGGTGGTGATGGCGATTATCGTCGTGCTGGCCACCATCAGCATTCCGACCATCGATGCCATGACTTCGCCGAAGCGCGCGCTCCGCAAGGAGGGACGGAAAATCATGCAGCTGATGACCGAAGCACGAATGGCGGGCATGAGCCGCAAGGTGCAGGTCGATCTGAGGATCGATTCGGAAACGCGCGAAGTCCGTATGGTTGAAGCCCGCGCGTTCCAATCATTGGAAACCTCGGATTCTGTTTTCCAAACCACGGAAATCGATACCACTGTTTTTGAAAAAGTGGTGGCGTTTGCTGAAGACTATGAACTCGAAGCCTTCACCGCCGATCAGATTTCAACGGACGACGAAGGTTTGGATTTTCAAGCCGCGGAACTTTCCGCCACCGAAAGCGAAGCGGCGGCGGATCAGGTGGCGGTTTCCTTCACCCATTTCGGCGGCAGCAACGGCGGCGGCATTACGCTGACCAAAGACAAAATGCAGCTCCATATCGCCGCCGATATTCTCACCGGACGGCCGAAACTTGTAATGGTGGAGTCGGCGGAATGAATAAGTGCGATGGATTTTCCCTGCTCGAAGTGCTGGTGGCGCTGGTGGTTTTCGCGGTCGGCGTGACCGGCATGCTGGCGGCGTTGGGCTATAATTTAAG
>CAZABK010000073.1:0-15235 GCA_964483355.1 uncultured Verrucomicrobiota bacterium
AATAATGCCGGGCAGCTTGGCGACATGGTTGCGCGAAGCAATTTCCGGCACGACGCCGCCGTAGGGGCGGTGCTTGGCGATTTGTGAGTAGATGGCATTGGAAAGCACGGTGCGGCCGTTTTCAACAACAGCCGCCGCAGTTTCATCACACGAGGTTTCTATTCCGAGAATTTTCATGGCGCATATAAAACGGGGCTTGAATGAAGGATTCAAGCCCCGTTTGAATTCAATTCTATTTTTTTCACTACAACATACTGATTAGCTTTCCCGCACAAAGACGCAAAGGCGCCAAGCAATTGAAATCTCGGCGGCTTTGCGCCTTGAGCGTAGCGGGCGCGAGATAATCCGTCCGCGGCTGTTACATACTCTCAGCGGCTTCGAATTCCTTGATCTCTTTGTCGAGTTCCTCGAATGCTTTGGAGGCGCGGAAGCGTTCGTAGAGATGCTTGGCGCTGTTGTTCTTGAGTGAGCTGTGGATGATGTCGGGATTGAGTACCATCAGGATATAGGCGGTGGTGACGCCTTTGTCGGTTTCATATTTCTGAATCTTCGGCACGGTGCCCTGCAGCGTCTGCGAAGTGATCTGCTTGGTGGCCGAACTGAAGAGCTGGTTCATTTCGGAGCCGGCCGCTTCGCCGATTTCCTCGATGAACGCCTTTTCCAGGTTTTCAATCTTCACCTGCACCAGCTGCGCAAGGTTTTTGCGGGCTTCCACCTTGGCCTTGGTGACGGCCAGCTGCGTGTTGGCCGACTTGGCGATGCCGACGGCGGCCATCCCGCCCTTTTCGGAGATCTTGGCGACTTCTTCCTGCATGACGTCAAACACGGTTTTGTCCGAGTCCATCTTCGGCATCTTCTTGCATCCGGCAAATCCGACACAGACGGCGACGGCCAGCAAACTATAGACTACACGCTTCATTTTAACCTCCGGTTCTTGGTTTAAACAAACGGGAACACCCGCTCCAACATTTTGTATTTCGCGAAACATTATTCAATCACCTGCGAACATCCGCAACTGTTTTTTAAGTGCAACTGTGCCGCCGAATCGGCTATGGTGCGCGGCCATGAAGATTCTCGTACTCGCCAACCGGTTGCCGCACAAAAATATTGCCGGCGGACACCGCCTGATCTATCAGCGCATGCGGCAGCTGATTGCCGACGGCCATCAGGTCGGACTGGCGGCGCTGGTTGCGCCGGAAAGCGAAAAGCATATGGCCAACCTGCGCGAAGAACTGTACGAGGTTGAAACCGTCCCCCTTCCCCGGCGGCGGCTTCCGGTGCGCATGTTCCGCGACTATATCAGCCGCTCGCTGCCCGCCATCTTCTGGAAAAACCATTCCGATGCCATGATGCGGCTCGTCGGCGACATGGTCGAACGCAGCAAGTATGATGTGGTGCTGGCCGAGTTCAGCGAAATGGGCATGTATCTTTACCGCAACCCCTACCTTTCCGCCGTGCACAAGGTGGTTTCCTGCCACCGCTGCCTCACCTCGTCCTTCAGCAAATATATTGAAACCGCCGGGGTTCCGCTGATGCTCCGGCTCAAAAGCGCCTCGCAGCTGCATATTGTCGAAAAATATGAATTCGAAATGTACCGCGCGATGGATCACATCATCACGCTGACGCCCGAGGACCGCTTCACGCTGCTGACCCATGCGCCGCAGCTGCCGGTCTCCGTCATTCCGCCCGGCATTGACCTGGACCACCTCAACCGCACCGGCGTCGAGAAACCCCAATTCCCCATCGTGATGATGTGCGGCTACTTTGCCGACAAATCAAACCACGACGGCGCGCTGTGGTTTATGCACGAAATCTGGCCGCTGATTGCGCAAAAGTATCCGGAGCTGCGCTGCTACCTCATTGGCGAAGGCGCCAACGAAGAGCTCAAGCATCTGGACCAGAAAGATAAACGCATTGTCGTCACCGGCGCGGTCGACGACCTGCGCCCCTACCGCGAACAGGCCGCCATCTTCATCAATCCGATGCGCCTTGGCTCCGGCCTGCGCATCAAAGTGCTCGAAGCCATGGCGACCAACCTGCCGGTGGTTTCCACCTCGCTCGGCATGGCTGGCATTCCGGCGCAGAACGGTGTGAACAGCTTTATTGCCGACACCCCCGAACTCTTCGCGGAATCGATCGATTGGCTGCTCAACGACGACAAGCTCTCCGCCAACATGGGACGCGAAGCCAAAGCCATGGTTAACCGCCACTATAACATCCGCTCCACCATTCACGGGCTTGAACAGGTTCTCGAAGAAGTGGTATCAATCTAGCCTTTAAACAAATTCATTCAGGAGAACTCAACATGCTGCATCACATCCCTTTCGACTACATGGAAAAATTCATGATCGACGTCTTCACCGGCATCGGCGTTCCCGAAGACGAAGCCAAGGTGTGCGCCGACGTGCTGATTGCCTCCGACAAGCGCGGCATCGACTCCCACGGCATCGGCCGCCTCAAACCGATCTATTACGACCGCATCGTCCATCAGAAAATTCAGCAGCCCGCCACGAAATTTGAAGTCGTGCGCGACCATCTCGCCACCGCGGTCGTCGACGGCCACCACGGTATGGGCATGGTCGTCGCCAAACGCTGCATGGAGATGGCGATTGAAAAAGCGAAGCAGCACGGCATCGGTATGGTGGTAGCGC
Organism: uncultured Verrucomicrobiota bacterium; assembly: GCA_964483355.1. GTDB lineage: Bacteria > Verrucomicrobiota > Kiritimatiellia > Kiritimatiellales > Pontiellaceae > Pontiella. The sequence goes on from CAZABK010000073.1 coordinate 2,652, forward strand.
GCAATTCCACCCACTATGGCATTGCCGGCTACTATCCGCTGATGGCGACGGCGCAGGATATGATCGGCATGACCGGCACCAACGCCCGCCCGTCCATCGCCCCGACCTTCGGCGTCGAAAACATGCTCGGCACCAACCCGCTCGTCTTCGGTTTCCCGACCGACGAACCGTTCGACTTTGTCAACGACTATGCCACCTCCATCATCCAACGCGGCAAGATTGAGCAGTATGCCCGCGAAGGCCGCGACTGTCCCGAAGGGCTCATCGTCGGCCGCGACGGAAAATCCAAGACCGATTCCAAACAGATTCTCGACGACCTCGTCGCCGGCGAAGCGGCGCTCGCGCCCATCGGCGGCATCGGCGAAGAGACCGGCGGCTATAAAGGTTACGGGTTTGCCACCGTCACCGAAGTGCTCTCCGCCGCGCTCCAGCAGGGCGCCTTCCTGCAGCAGCTCGTCAACAAGGACGACGCCGGCAACCTCAAACCCTACGAGCTCGGCCACTTTTTCATGGCGATCGACATTAAATGCTTCTGCGATCCGGCCGACTTCCGCCAAACCGCCGGCGACATTATGCGCGCGCTGCGCGAATCCGAAAAGGCGCCCGGCGCCGAGCGGATCTACACCTGCGGCGAAAAGGAATATCTCGCCGGCCTCGAACGCGCCGACAGCGGCGTGCCGGTCAACGAGGCGCTGCAGAAAGATATGATCACGATGCGCGACGAGCTCGGCCTCGACTACCGCTTTGAGTTTGAATAGGAGTCGCAATGTCCACGGGGTTTAAGGGAAAGTTTCATCGGCAGAATATACTTTCGCGTCTCGCGAAGGATCTGGTGCGCCGTTCCCGCTCCCACTGCGAGCTGTGCGAAAAGAACGGCACCAGACTCGACGCGTTCGAGGTGCCGCCGCTCGAAGAGGAACCCTATGTCGACGGCTGCGTCTTTATCTGCGACGAATGCCGCAAGCAGATTGAAGCGCCGAAAAAAATGATTTCCGCGCACTGGCGCTGCCTGAACAATGCGCTCTATTCCGAAGTGCCCGCGGTCCAGGTTCTATCGTTCCGCCTCCTGCGCCGGCTGGCGGCCCGGAACGAGCACTGGGCGGAAGAACTGATTGAACACGCCTATCTTGAGCCCGACATTGAGGAATGGGCCGATATGGCCGAATAATAACCCCGGACACCTGATGAACGAAATTCAAACGGAGTATCTCCCCTACTGCGCCGCCGCCCTGGCGCTCGCCGGCCTGCTGGCCTCCATCTTCACCTCCCTGCGCTTTACCGGCGACGCCGGCCTGCCGCGCCTGATCGAACGCGAAGGCAAACAGATGAAGCTGCTGGAATTCTGGCAGGACCGCTGGGACCTGCTCTGTAAAACCGCACGCCTGCTGCTCACCCTCGCAGCGACCGCCACCTTCATCCTCTTCTATCTCGCGCTGCACGAACGCGAAATCTGGTTTGTCGCGACGGGCCTGTTTCTCTTTTCGCTGCTCTACATGCTGGTGGCGCGCATCATTCCGCACGTGCTTTCGGAAAGCTATGCCGACCGCATTTCGCTGGCAACCCTGCCGCTGGTCGGAACGCTGACACTGGCCCTGTATCCCGTGGTCTGGCCCATGCAGCGCCTCGAAGACCGGCTGCTCCACCACGCCATGTCGTCGTCCGACGATGACGACCGCCCCTCCACCGAAGATGAAATTATGAGCCTCGTTGAAGAGACCGGCGAAGAGGAACTCGAGGAAGAAGAGCGCGAAATTATCCGTAGCGTCTTTGAGTTCGGCGATACGGTCGCCCGCGAAATTATGATTCCGCGCATCGACATTTTCGGCGTCAAGGATTCGTTGAGCGTTGCCGAATGCGTCGAGCAGGTCAAAGAATCGCGCCACTCGCGCTTTCCGGTCTATCACGAAAACATCGACGACGTCGTAGGGGTCGTTCACGTCAAGGAGCTGCTCAAGCTCATCGCCGACGGCCAGAGCGACACGCCGATCAGCCAGCTGGCCAAGAAGATTGAATATATTCCCGAAACGATGCCGCTCAACGACCTGCTGCAGCTGATGAAACGCGCGCGCGCCCAGATGGTGCTGGTGGTCGGCGAATATGGCGGAACCGAAGGGCTCGTCACTATGGAGGACGTGATCGAAGAGCTTGTCGGCGAGATTGAGGATGAATATGACCTCAAGGAAAACGACCTGCATCGCCGGTCCGACGGCTCGGTGATGGTGCAGGCGCGTATGCCGATTTATGACCTCAACGAGAAGCTCGGCGCCAGGCTGCCCGAGAGCGATGAATACGATTCGCTCGGCGGTTATATTTTTTCCGTGCTCGGCTACATTCCCCAGCCCGGCGAAACGCTCGAGGCACCCGGCTACAGCCTGCGCATCCACTCCGCCACCCAGCGGCAGATTCAGGTTGTCCACATGATTCCCTCCGGCGGCGTTGAATAGGAAAAGGAATCCGATGATGAAACAGCTTATTACTATTTCACTGCTCCTGCTGGCGGTCGCCGCAACGGCCAGCGACGAACTCCGCCAATATTACGAACAGCAGAAAAAAGAAATTGCGCAAACCTTTCAGGCCCCCGAGCTCGGCTCTGAGGTTTCGATCCGGCTCGCCAACGGGCAGCCGCGCACCGGTATCCTGATGAAGCTCGAGGCCAACAGCCTTTCGCTGCTGACCGATTCGGGCAGTGTGAATTACAAACGCACCGCGCTGCACAAAACCTCACGCGCACAGTTTTTCGCGGAAGACTATGCCGAAACCCTCGCCGTCGAAAAGACCCGCGAATATAAGCTGAAGCTCCAGCAGGAAATCATTGCGCAAAAAGAAGCCGACACCCACGCCGCGACGCTCTCCGTCACCTCCGGAACCGAAAAATCATCCGACAAGGATGTCGAAAAAAGCGCGAAGGAAAATAAAGACGGAAGCACCACAACCACCACCGTCAAAACCCGCACCGAAAGCGAAATCCAGAACCTGAAAGTCACCATCGCCAACACCACCTCCCACCCCGACACCTACACGCTGGAGTGGTATTTCTTCAGCAAGGCGCTCCCCAAAAGTTCTAAAAAAAACAAGCCGGCCCCAAAAACAAAAATTGTTGTTCACGACAGCGGCTCGCGCCGCGTCATTATCGGCGCGCGCAAACGCGTTCAGGAACAGATCGCCTCGAAAGCTTTCGAGATCAAAAAAACGGCAACCACCCGGTTTAAGTCCACCTCAAACAGGACCCCCGACCCCTCGATTTCCGAGAGCGGCGTGGAAAACGAGGGCTGGCTGGTGCGGCTCAAATATGGCGACGAACTGCTTGATCAAAAAGCCAGCGCGCAAAAATTTATCGAGACGGCGTGGATTAGCCAGCTTGGCCGTCAATAATGATTGAGCTGACCAAACCCAAGCGCGCCATTAAAACGCGGCTCCTGCCCTGGTTTGCGCAGAACCGGCGCCGTATGCCGTGGCGCAGCAACCGCACGCCCTACCGCGTCTGGATCTCCGAGCTGATGCTGCAGCAGACGCGCGTCGATCAGGCAACGCCCTACTTCAAGCGCTTCATGAAGCGCTTTCCCTCGCTCAAGTCGCTCGCCGCCGCGCCACAGGAAGAGGTGCTCAAGCAGTGGGAAGGACTCGGCTACTATTCGCGCGCGCGCAACCTGCACAAAGCCGCGCAGATTATTGCCAACCACCACAAAGGCCGCTTTCCACGAACCGCTGAAGAGATCCAGGCGCTGCCCGGCATCGGCCCCTACACCGCCGCCGCGATCGGCTCGCTCGCCTTCAATCTCGACCTCGCCGTGCTCGACGGCAACGTGATCCGCGTCCTCTCGCGCCTCTTTGCCTACACCAAGGACACCCGCTCCACCGCCGCAAAAAAAGAGCTGCAGCAGCTCGCCAACGATCTGCTCGTGAAGGGCGACGCCGGAAACTTTAACGAAGCGATGATGGAGCTCGGCGCCACTGTCTGCCTGCCGCGCAATCCGCAGTGCGGCGACTGTCCACTTTCCAAAGTCTGCCTTGGGCGCGAATCCGGGCGGCCGACCGACTATCCCGTAAAAGCACCGAAAAAGAAGACGCCGCATATCGTGGTCGGCGCCGCCGTGGTGGTAAACCGCAAAGACGAGGTGCTGATTGCCCAGCGGCGCGAACAGGATATGCTCGGCGGGCTGTGGGAATTTCCCGGCGGCAAACAGGAAAACGGCGAAACCATCCAGCAGTGCGTCGTCCGCGAGCTCCAGGAAGAGCTCGGCATCACGGTCGAAACCACCGAATTCCTGACCACGGTCAAACATGCCTACAGCCACTTTACAATGGACATGCACACCTGGTTCGCAAAGATCCAATCCGGCCGGCCGCGCCCGATCCATTGCCAGGACTATCGCTGGGTCAAAATTTCCGAACTTCGGAAGTTTCCCTATTCCAAGGCCGACCTGTATATTATCGATGAACTTGAAAAACGGCGGGAGGAATCATGAAACATATCGTTAATACCGAAAACGCGCCGGCGCCGATCGGCCCCTACAACCAGGCGGTCCAAAGCGGTCACCTGCTCTACACCTCGGGTCAGATTCCGATTGACCCGGCCACCGGAGACTTTGCCGAGGGCGGCATCCGTGAGCAGACCATTCAGGTGCTCGAAAATCTTAAGGCCGTTCTGGAAGCCGGCGGAAGCACGCTCGACGACACCATCAAAACCACCGTCTTCCTGGCCGACATGAAGGACTTTCCGGAAATGAACGAAGTCTACGCGGAATATTTCGGCGAAGAAAATGCGCCGGCGCGCTCGACCATTCAGGTTGCCGGATTGCCCAAAGGCGCACTCGTTGAAATTGAGCTGGTGGCCAAAGTGTGACGATAGCAGGCAGCTTATAGCCTAGAGCTGGCAGCTTTTTTATGCCGGCGGTGAGCTATCGGCTGCAGGCTGCGAGCTAAAAAAATGACCCGCAAAAAGAAGATAATCCAGATAGCGATCGCCCTGCTGCTGGTCGCTGCGTTCGGCATTAAAGGATTTTTTGTGCGGCACCCGCGGTTGGAAGGCCGGACGATGGGCACGAGCTATAGCATCACCCTCACCGGCCATGTTTCGCGTCCCCGCCTCCAAAAACTTTCCAGCCGCATCGAAGCCGAGCTGGCCGAAGTAAACCGGCAAATGTCGACGTGGGATGCGCAGAGCGAGATTTCCCGCTTTAACCATTCGGAAGAATGCGGTCCGTTCCCGGCCTCGGAGGCCTTTACCGCCGTCGTCCGACGCGCGCTGGCGCTGAGCCGATCGACCGGCGGCGCGTTTGATCCAACCCTGCAGCCGCTGCTCAACCTCTGGGGCTTCGGCAGCGAAAGCGAAGAGCGCGCGATTCCATCTGACGCCGAGATTGTGGCGGCCCGGGCAAGGAGCGGATGGGAAAAGGTTTGGCTGGATGGGGAGTCCAACCTGTGGAAAGCCGAGCCGGAGATCAGCCTGGCCCTCGGTGCCATCGCCAAAGGATACGGCGTCGATGCCATCGGAAAGATTCTGGATGACGCGGACTTCAAAAACTGGTTTGCCGAGGTCGGCGGCGAAGTCGTCGTCCGCGGAGTCAACCCCGAGCAAAAGCCGTGGCGCATCGGTATTCAATTCCCCTCCACCAATCCAATGGCGCTGGAGCAACTCCAAGGCATTGTCAGCCTGACCAATGGCGCGGTGGCGACCTCGGGCGACTATCGCAACTATATTGTTGAAGACGGCATTCTCTATTCCCACCTTCTCGACCCGCGCTCCGGCCGCGCCGTTTTATCGGAGACCGCCAGCGTGACCGTCGTCGCCGCAAGCTGCATGGACGCCGATGGGATCGCCACCGCCCTTTTTGTGATGGGTCCGACGGAAGGATTGGAATGGATCGAACAGGTGGAACAGGCTGAAGCCCTGTTTCTGGTGCGCGGCGATAACGGCGAAATAACTGAAAGATTCAGCTCGGGTTTCGCCGCCGCAACAGGCTATGTTTCCACCCGCAAAACGCCTTAAACAACGATTAAAAGAAGGACCGGATTCCGATGCAAAAGTTTTACGCCCTCCCCCTGATCACAGCCGCTCTCCTGTTGGCCGGATGCAACAAAGACGCCCGGACGATTGAACAGAAAGAAGAGCGCGACCCGCTGGTTAAGACCGGTCAGGCCTACATGGACGTCAAGGATTGGGACAAGGCTGAAGAGGCGTTTAAGCAGGCCATCGAGAACGAGCCGCGCATGGCCCGCCCGCATCTGCACCTGGCAACGATCTATCAGCAGCACAAGATTAACTATATCCACGCCATCTATCACTATGACCGCTATCTCGAACTGCGGCCGGACTCGGAAAAGAAGGAACTGATCAACGATCAGAAGATGAAAGTCGCCAAGGCACTGGCCAACATTTTCATCAAAAACTCCGCCGAAGTGAAACAGATCATTGCCCAGGCGCAGACCCTTCAGCGCGAAAATGCGGAACTGAAAAAGCAGCTGGCCGGCGCACAGCCGCGCACGGTAACCGCTCCCCAAACGACGGCGAAAATCGCGACACCAAAACCGGCCGCAACGGCCGCAAAACCACCGGCAAAAAAACATGCCATCTACCACGTGGTTTCCGGCGACACCCTCACCAAAATCGCCAAAAAGTTTTACGGCAACAACGACTATGCCCCGATTCTGGAAGCCAACCGCGACACCCTGCGCAACGCGCATTCCCTGAAAGTCGGCCAAACACTGGTCATTCCCGCAGCGGGACAATAGCACCCTAACAGGACGCTCATAAACCCCACTTAAAAGCGCCCCCTAATAAACGCCCATCGGGCTTGCATCACTCCATCCCCTGGGCTAAGTAATGAGTAGTCTAATAAACGAAGTCAAAAAGGAGCCAAAATATTATGTCACACTTTAAAGACAATATCACCGCTCAAACCCTCGCTGACCGCGCCCTCTTCCATCTCCGCTATGACCGCGGCAAGGACCTGCGCGCTGCCACCAGTTTTGACAAAATGATCTGCTTCTCCCACGCCGTGCGCGACATGGCCGTGGACGGATTCATCGCCACTCAAAAACAATATCTGGAAAACGACGTCCGCCGCGTAAACTATCTTTCGATGGAATACCTCATCGGCAAGATGCTGCAGAACAATGTGTATGCGCTCGGCATCGAACAAATTACCGCGGAAGCCTGCAAAGCGCTCGACGTTGATTTTGAGGAAATCCTCAAAATGGATGTCGAGGCCGGCCTCGGCAACGGCGGCCTCGGCCGTCTGGCCGCCTGCTACCTCGACTCGCTCGCCACCATGGAACTGCCGGCCTACGGTTATGGCATCCGCTACGAACACGGCATCTTCCGTCAGGAATTTGACAACGGCTGGCAGTGCGAACGCCCCGACGAATGGCTGGCGCGCGGTTATCCGTGGGAACTGATCCGCCCCGAATACACCCTGCCTGTCTGCGTCTACGGCCGCGTGAAGAAAAACTTTGTTCCCGGACGCGGCGCCCAGGATGTCTGGGAAGACTGGCAGATGTTCGAAGCCGTTCCCTACGATGTTCCGGTCATCGGTTATGGCGTTAACACCGTCAACATGCTCCGCCTCTGGAAATCGCAGCCGTCCGAAGGCTTCCGCCTCGACGTCTTTAACCAGGGCGACTATGTCCGTTCCGTGGAAGAAAAGAACTGGGCAGAAAACGTTACCAAGGTGCTCTATCCGTCCGACTACACCTATGCCGGCAAGGAGTTGCGCCTGATTCAGGAATATTTCCTGGCCTCGTGCTCCGTGCGCGATATTATCCGCCGCTACAAGAAAACACACAACGACTTCAACCAGTTTGCCGAAAAGAACGTCGTCCAGCTCAACGACACGCATCCGACGCTCGCGATCGTTGAACTGATGCGCGTGCTGCATGATGAAGAAGGCATTCCGTGGGAAAAGGCGTGGGACATCACCGTCAACACCTTCTGCTATACCAACCATACCCTGCTGGCCGAAGCACTCGAAAAGTGGACGGTTGATCTGCTGCAGCGTGTTTTGCCGCGTCACATGCAGATTATCTTTGAAATCAACCACCGCTTCCTCCAGCAGGTGGAAATCAATTTCCCCGGCAACGGCGACCTGATGCGCAAGGTCTCGCTCATCGAGGAAGGCTCGCACCAGCAGGTGCGCATGGCCAACCTCTGCGTCGTCGGCAGCAACAAGGTCAACGGCGTCTCCGCGTTGCATTCCGAACTGCTCCGCACCGAAACCATGCCCGAGTTCGACCAGGTTTATCCAGGTAAATTCTGCAACGTCACCAACGGTATTACCCAGCGCCGCTGGCTGCTCAAATCCAACCCTGAACTGACGGGGCTGATTTCCGACAAGATCGGCGAGGAGTGGAAGAAGGATCTGAGTCTGGTGAGCCAGTTCGAAAAATCCGCAACGAGCCGCAGCGTCCAGAAACGCTTTATGGAGATCAAGCGCGCCAACAAGGTTGAACTCTGCAACGTCATCAAGGAACTTACCGGCGAACAGGTCAGCCCCGACTCGCTCTTCGATGTGCAGATCAAGCGCCTGCACATGTATAAGCGCCAGCTGCTCAAGGCGATGCACATCATCTACCTCTACCAGAAGATCAAGGCAAACCCGAAAGCCAAGGTGCAGCCGCGCACCTTTATTTTCGCCGCCAAAGCCGCACCCGCCTACATGATCGCCAAATCCGTGATCAAACTGATCAACACCCTGGCGCAGGTCATCAACAACGATGTCGATGTGGCCGGTCGCCTGAAGGTTGTCTTCCTGCCCGACTACAACGTTTCGCTGGCCGAAAAAATCATTCCGGCCGCCGACATTTCCGAGCAGATTTCAACTGCCGGCCTCGAAGCTTCCGGCACCGGCAATATGAAACTGTCGCTCAACGGCGCGCTCACCGTCGGCACCTGGGACGGTGCCAACATTGAGATTGCCCAGCATGTTGGCGAGGACAACATTTTCATCTTCGGCCACCGCACCGAAGAGCTGGCTGAGCTGCGCCGCAAGGGGTACAATCCGTGGTCCTACATGGACAGCTCCAAGGAGTTGCAGAACGTGCTCGAGGCCATTCGCGACAATCACTTCGATCCGGCGCATCCCGACCTGTTCAAGGACATCTACAATGACATCACGGAACACGGCGACTTTTATTTCTATCTCGCCGACTTCGCGCCCTACATCAAGTGCAACGAAGAAGTCGACAAGCTCTATGCCACGCCAATGAAGTGGGCCCAGAAAGCGATCCTGAACGTTGCGCGCATGGGCTGGTTCTCGTCCGACCGTTCCATTCAGGACTATTGCGACGGCATCTGGCACCTTGAGCGCACACCGGTCGATATGACCGAAGATATCGTCTAAAGCGTCTGAAATAATTCTATAGCCACAGAGGAACACCGATTGGCATGGACTTCTTTCCCATCGGCGGTAATTCTTTCCACTTGGTCAGAATTGTGTGTTTGTTCGTGGCCGAGTTTTAATTAATTCGCTCTAACGCTCGAGCTTGTCGGCTTCAATCAGGTAGCGCCGCCGCGGGCGGCGCGGATTCACCCGATCCTTGACGCTCATACGCTCGCCGGTTCCGATAAAAGTTCGGTTGACCGGGCGCCATTGGGTGTCGCCCTTTTCGGCATAAAAGAGGTGATAGCGATAACCCGGCTCGGAATCCCAGCTCAGCTGGACCTCGCCGGCGCTGTTTTCGGTGATCATGAGAACGGGCGCATGCTCCGGATCTTCTGCAACCGGCTTGGAAACACAGCCCATAAGAGCCAGCATTCCGACAAAAACAAAAACTTTGATCAAGGTATTCATTCCCCACTCGCCTCTTCAACAATATTGGTTTCAACGGCCTCGCCTGCTCCCAGCACAATGGCAGGCGGCAATTCACACGTTAACGGATTTTCAGCTTTTTCCGGCGGAACAGCTTCCGGGACGGGCTCGCGGATGATCTGCCAAAACCGAAGATCAGCCGCGACAACTGCAGCGGCATTCTTCAGCTGCTCTCCAGGACGCCGATGATACCAGGACAGCTTCAGTCCTCCTGGATTGATATGCGTCATCGGAAATCCATAGCGTTCCGCACACCACTGCCAATCTTTGTATTTAAAATCCAAATACCGACCAAGCAGATGCAGCACCGGCCGCACTTCAGAGGTATTTATTTGATAGAGCGAGGGTGCCAACGCCTTCGGGGGAAGAACGGCGGCGGGAACAGCCCCGCCTTTCGGCCCGACCGCTACCGCGCTTTTCAGTTCAGTCTGCAGAAAACTGCCCGAGCGGAAGTTTTCGATCGTTACAATTCCCCAGCGCGATCCCGTCCAGCCATGCAGCGAAACCACGCCGTTGGAGTCCACCTTATAACTGACCAGCAGAACGTCCGCGCGGTTCGCCATATCCACGCCCACCCGGACCATGGTCCGGGTGCGTGGAACCAGCAACAGCGTGGTTCCGGTGCTTGAAGCGAATGAGACGGATGCAGCAAAAATGACCAGCGCAATCCATCTGAACAGCGTTCTTCTGGTCATGGCATTGCGCTCCTAGTTTGCAGCCGGAGGTGTCGGAGCCAGGCGGGAAGCCAGCTGCTGATCAATCATCATCAGGCCGCCCTTGTCGTCGCCGACCATGCGCAGCGGAGCAAGCACATCATTCACGTTAGCCTCTTCTTCCACCTGTTCAGTGACATACCACTGCAGAAAGGTTTGGGTGGCATAGTCGCGCTCTTCGAGTGCCAGGTCCATCAGCTTGTGAATCAGGCTCGTTACATACTGCTCGTGCTCCAGTGTTTTCTCAAAAACATTTAGTGGAGAGCCATATTCCTTCGCCGGCTTTTCGATCGCCAGCAGTTCCACTTGGCCGCCCTGATCGAGGATATAGTCATACATCTTCGTAACGTGCATGTTTTCCTCTTCATACTGCATGCGCATCCAATGCGCAAAACCCGGCAGCCCAAGCGTGTTGCAGTAGGCCGACATGGCCAGATACATGTAGGCGGAATAAAATTCTTTGTTCACCTGCTCATTGAGCGCAGCCTGCATTTTTTCTGAAATCATAATAATCTCCTTGTCCCTGATTCGTTACGGATTATCCACCTTACTCTAAATCAGTCAATGGAATTGGCGCGCTTGGCCGACGCCACCGTATTAAACAGCAGCATCGTGATGGTCATCGGGCCGACACCGCCCGGCACCGGCGTAATCATCGAGGCCTTTTCCTTTACGGCATCAAAGTCGACATCGCCGACCAGGCGATAGCCGCGCTCTCGCGAAGCATCCTCCACGCGATTGACGCCAACGTCGATGACGACTGCGCCCTCTTTAACCATGTCAGCCGTGACCGTATTGGGCCAGCCCGACGCAGCAATGATGATGTCCGCCTGACGGGTATGATATCCGAGATCCTTGGTGCGGGTGTGGCAGAGCGTAACGGTTGCGTTAGCGCCCTCCTTTTTCTGGAGCAGCATGTTGGCAACGGGCTTGCCGACAATATTACTGCGACCGACCACAACCACATGCGCGCCGGCGGTTTCGACGCCGCTGCGCATCAGCATCTGCACCACGCCGTGCGGCGTGCAGGGCAGGAACGCCTCTTCGCCCACCATCATCTTTCCGACGTTCATCGGATGGAAGCCGTCGACATCCTTGGCCGGATCAATCGCCAGCAGTACGGCAGCTTCGTCAATATGCTTCGGCAGCGGAAGCTGGACGAGGATGCCGTTGATCTTCGGGTCGTTGTTCATCTTTTCGACCAGCGCCAGCAGCTCTTCCTGCGAGGTTTCGGCCGGAAGGCGGTTGTCGTCGGAATAGATGCCGATGGTCTCGCAGGCCTTTTCCTTGGCGGTTACATAGGACTTTGACGCCGGATCGTCGCCCACCAGAATTACGCCAAGTCCGGGAACAATGCCCATTTCCTTCAGCGCGGAAACCTCCGCCTTCAACTCTTCGCGGATATCCGCCGCAATCTGCTTTCCATCAATAATCTTTGCCGACATGCATTTCCCCTCGAATGGTTAAAAGGCCGGAATCATAGTGTCACCTACGCGGCGCCGCAAATCCGATTTCAAAAATTCCCCAACAAAAAAGCCCCTCCAACATGGAGAGGCTTTTTTGCAGAATCTAAATTACACTATTTCGCGCATTCAGATTTTTTGGTGCAACTGGATTTCTTTGCACAGCACTCTTTTTTGCAATCCTCAGCGCATTTTTTCTCTCCGGCCTTTTTGCAACAGGCTGTTTTATTCGTCGAACAGCAAGCGGTTTTCTCTTCAGCCTTCTTGGCCTGACAGCCACAGCTATCACAGGCAAACGCGGAAGCACCAGCCATGAACAGTGCAATTGCGGCGATACTCATCATTTTCTTCATTGTCGGATCTCCTATGGTTAATTTTCCAACTGAGGTCTATGACCCTACCGAAGTTTTAATGTTCAATATATTAGTATAAAACTCAGGTTTGTCACGAATAACTTAAACGCATATCTCGTGCCGCTTTCACTTCATCCAACCGGCCGACCGGCGTGGAGACCGGCGCTTCATGCAGTTTTTCGGGCTCATTCTTCGCGACCTCAAACAGCTCCTCCATCACTGCCACAAAGCGATCGAGCGTATCGCGGT
>CAZABK010000074.1:0-14944 GCA_964483355.1 uncultured Verrucomicrobiota bacterium
AGCTTCACCTTGCCAAGGTGAATGTCGTGAGTTCGAATCTCATCGCTCGCTCCATCTTCGACCTGTTCCTTCGGGAGCAGGTCTTTTTTGTGCGCGAAGCGCCGAAGCACACCGACTCAAATTAAATTTCTGAACTGCTCTTTCGGATTGATCTCGCGCAAAGACGCAGAGATCGCGAAGCTGTAAAAATAAAACTCTTTGCGGACTCTGCGTCTTTGCGCGAGAAAAATCGATTCCCAAGAAACCGCACGCTCTGGAATAAATACAAAAAAGCTCTGCCGCATTTGCAACAGAGCTAAAAATGGGGTGAATGAGGGGATTTGAACCCCCGACCTCCTGGGCCACAACCAGGCGCTCTAACCAACTGAGCTACAATCACCGTCAAAAGAGATGGGAGAAGATAGCGGTCCCGGCTGGAAAATCAACCGTTTTTCACCAAAAAAAAGCCCGCGTTCCGGCGGGCCTTCCGAAAACGGGGGCAGCGCAGCCTAGTAGTTGGGCGAAGAAAGGCCGGGAAGCGAGCGGGAACCCTCCCACGACTGCGGCGTATTCCACGGCATATCGGAAAATTCCTGTTCGTCGCGATAGTCGCCGGAGGTGGCACATCCGCTGAGGATCAGCGCGATGAAGGCGACAATTACACTGAATATCTTGGCGGCGTTTTTCATGATAAAAAAGAACCGTCCCGCAGAACGGGACGGCATGTTCTAAATTCCGTCCGGAAAATTAGAGTACAGCGTCTTTAGCTGCCTTCGCGATGCGGAACTTCAGAACGGTTTTAGCCGGGATCTGGATGGTTTCGCCGGTCGCCGGGTTGCGGCCGGTGCGGGCAGCGCGGTCAACTTTTACGAGCTTGCCGATACCAGGAATGGTGAAGCCGTCAGTAGCGCCTTCGTAAGCGAGTTCGGCGAGACCTTCGAGAGCGTCTTTGGCCTGAGCTTTAGAGATGTCTGCCTTTTCAGCAACTGCTGCGATAATCTGCGTTTTGGTCATAGGTTTTCCCATTTGTATAATCTCCCATACTTTCCTGGTTTGTTTAAACAGACAACTGTCCGACTCCGTGTCGGCTCAGCGATAGGGAAGTTCTAGGGAATTCCGCCGGACTTAGCAATCGGAAACTTCAATAAAAACCAATGTTCACAGGGGTATCATCCACATTCCTTCGGGCCCGGATGCCTTCAGCAAACCCGGCCGTATCCCCTCCCGTTTTTTGCCCTAAAGCCCGCGTTGTTTCGGCCGGATTGATTCCGGTTCGCCCTCAGCCGGGAGTGCGGCGAAGGCGCCCGACACACATCCGCCTCATTGAAAAGCAATTATGACAGCCGGAACCACATGGTGGCAGAAGGAGATCCGAGCGCTTCTAATGGTAGAAAACTGTTGACGTTGCGCGGATTATTCCCAAAATGCCCCGCTTAATTTGCTTAATTCCAGAGGTGGCGGAAATGAATCTGAAAAAAGTACTCTCACCGGAAACAGTCTGGGTCGACCTGAAGGCCGACACTAAAAACGGGATTATCGAGGAGATGGTCGATCGCCTCGTCGCGGCCGGGAAAGTGGCCGACGGCGCCGCAGTGCGCGACGCCATTCTGGAGCGCGAAGCCAAAATGTCGACCGGCATGCAGAACGGCGTCGCCATTCCGCACGGCAAGACCGACTCCGTCAAGGAGCTCATCGCCGCCATCGGCATCAACAAAGGCGGCGTAAATTTTGATTCGCTGGATGGCTCGCCCTCGACGATCTTCATCATGACCCTCTCCCCCACGCAGCGCACCGGCCCGCACATTCAGTTCCTGGCCGAAGTCAGCCGCCTCATCAGCCAGCCCGCCGAACGCGAAAAACTTTTAGCCGCCAAAACCCATGGCGAAATCTACGAAATTCTGACCGGGAAATAAAACATCATGCCTCACGAAGCCGCCTCCTACGCCGCCACCAACGCAATCCATCATGCCGGCGAGGTCGCCGCGCATGCTGTTGAAGCCGCCTCCCACGCCGCCGAAGCCTCCGGCCACAGCATCACGCACATGATGATGCACCTTATCCTGCAGCTCGCCGTTATTATTGTCTGCGCCAAAATCGGCGGCTACCTGTTCCAGCGCTTCCTTAAAATGCCGTCCGTGCTCGGCGAGCTCGCTTCCGGCATGGTGATCGGCCCCTATGCCCTCGGCGGCATGATCAATATTCCCAACCTCGGAATCCTTTTTGCTGAAAGCCACGGTTTCGCCGCGTCGCCACAGCTCTATGGCATCGCCACGCTGGCATCGATCATCCTGCTGTTCCTCGCCGGCCTCGAAACCGACCTCGCCGCCTTCCTGCGCTATTCCGTCGTCGGCTCCGTCGTCGGCCTCGGCGGCCTTGTCGCCGCCTTTGCGCTGGGCGACCTCTGCGCCGTGCTCTGGCCCGGCAACGGCATCGACTCCTTCATGGATCCGGCCGCACTCTTCCTCGGCGTCATCTCCGTCGCCACCTCGGTCGGCATCACCGCGCGCATCCTGGCCGAAAAGAAAAAGATGGCCTCGCCCGAAGGCGTGACCATTCTCGCCGGCGCCGTGTTTGACGACGTCTTCGGCATCGTGACGCTCGCCATCGTGATGGGTATGGCCAAGGTCAGCATGGGCGGCGGCGAAGTCAACTGGGGTGAAATCGGCATCATTGCCGCCAAAGCCATCGGCTTCTTCGTGGTCGTCACCTCGGTCGGCCTCATCTTTGCGCGCAAAATTACCGCCGCCATCAAGCGCTTCAGAACCACCGAAATCATTGTATCGATCTGCTTCGGCCTCTCGCTGCTGCTCGCCGGCCTCGCGGAAATGGCCGGACTGGCCATGATCATCGGCGCCTACATCATGGGCCTTGCGCTCTCGCGCACCGACCTCGCCAACGAAATCGAACACCACCTGCAGGGCATCTACAATATTCTCGTTCCGATCTTCTTCTGCGTCATGGGCATGATGGTCGACTTTTCCGTCATGAAACCCGTCCTGATCTTCGGCTCGGTCTACTCGCTGCTCGCCGTCGTCTCCAAAGTGGCCGGCTGCGGCATCCCGGCGCTGATGATGAAATTTAACCTGCGCGGCGCCATGCGCATCGGCCTCGGCATGCTGCCGCGCGGCGAAGTGGCGCTCATCGTCGCCGGCATCGGCCTCGCCGCCGGCGTCATCGACCAGGGCATCTTCGGCGTCTCCATCATGATGACCGTCATCACCACCATGCTTGCACCGCC
Organism: uncultured Verrucomicrobiota bacterium; assembly: GCA_964483355.1. Lineage (GTDB taxonomy): Bacteria > Verrucomicrobiota > Kiritimatiellia > Kiritimatiellales > Pontiellaceae > Pontiella. The sequence goes on from CAZABK010000074.1 coordinate 3,218, forward strand.
GCTGCTGGTTAAGTCGTTCGACGGCGGCTCCGGTCTGCGCAAGGAAATGGCCGGCGGCAGCGAAAACATTGAATCCATCGAACTCGAATTCCCGTCGCGCGACATCACCGAATTCCTGCTCAACCGCTTCGTTCGCGCCCTGCAAAACGAAGAATTTTTCGTCCACAACCTGCATACCGATCAGCCGACCTACCGCGTCCTGAAAGACGAAATGGCCTTCACACTGGTACAAGAGGAGAACCAGCTACTCATCAACGTCCCTCAGGAAAGCCAGCATGTCGCCCGCATGATCCTGCTCGAAGAGCTGCTCTCGCTCGCCGACCTGCTCGAATCCACCAAGCAGATGAAGAGCGTCGACGAAATGGGCACCGACCTGATGAACGGCCTCTTTGCCTAATCTATCTTAGGAATGCGAAGCGGCTCTTTGTAGTTGATGGCGGCGGGGTTGGTGGCGATCAGCTCCAGGATTTCGGCGGCCGGCGTATCGAGCACGACTTCGCCCTTGCCGATGGATCCCTTGAGTTTGCCCGCCTGAACCAGCGGCTTGAAAAAATCGGCATCGGGAATCCATACATAGATTTCCTGATGGCCGGGTTTAATCTCCGCAAAGAAATATTCACCGCTGTCCGGTTCGTCAGGCATTGAGATGTAGAGCGCATCGCCGCGACGGGTGAAATTGACGCGATGCTTGTTGATGCGGTAGTCATCGTTTTTCCACTCAATGGTCGCCAGCCACGGGACGCCATTACTGGTAAAATTGAGATGGAGCGTCGGATCGGCCTCGAAGACACCCGTGAGCATGTTCTGCTCTTTCTCGGTCAGCTTCGTTTCCGGAAACGGCTCTTTGAGCAACACACTCGTGCAACCGGCCAAAACCAACATGCAGATAACGAAAACAAACGTCTTCATGTGACCCTCCTTCTATGGTTATTGATCCAGCGCCTTGAGCAGCGCTTCTGATCCCGCGCCGCAGGAGATGACCGAGCGCATGGCATCCTCCACCGAAACATCGACCGGATGCACATATTTTTCGTTGAGGTGATAGATAAAGCCGGAGGTCGGATTCGGCCCCGTCGGAACAAATACGGTCACAGTGCCGTCGGCATGGCGACCGGTAATAAAGGCCGTCACCTTGGTGTCGTTTTCAAAAATCTGAACCAGCGCAACCGAGGAAAAGGGCGACGCCTTTTTTCCGAGAAACTGGTTCACGGTTTCCTTGATCATCTTATAGCCCGGCGCTTTCGCCAACAGACTGCTCTCGAAACTGTGATAGATCATCTGCCCCATCCGCGTGCGCACAAACAGGCCGACTAGGAAACAGCCGAGCACAATCACCGCCAGCACGATCAGCGTTGCGATAGGCTGGTCATAGCGATCCGGCAGCGTCAGACTGCCGACCACGAGATTGGTCAAGGGCCGGATAGCATTCCCGACAAAGCCAAAGAGCCATTTAAAGGCAAAGATCAGAATGATGGCCGGCAAAATCACAATCACACCGCCGAGAATCGTCGTCTTAAAAAAATTCTTGGTTCGATTCAGCATAAAAGCCTCCGTATTGCGTCCATCGTATAAAAACCATCGACGGCGGAAAGATAAAACATTAGAGAGTACGCATGAAAATTCGTCTAAATGAACGGCAGATCGAGATCGAATCCGGCACCACGCTACTCCGGCTGCGCGACCGTGAAAAGCCGAAGGCTGACGTACTGATTTATAACGGTGCGGCGGTTTCAGAAGATGTGGCGCTGGCCGACGGCGACCGCGTCAACCTGATCGCGCGCGGCGAAATTCCTTCCGCCGACGAACTCGAATCGCTGATGGTCGCGCGCCATACGCCCGGCGTGCACGAAAAGATCAAGGGCGCCACCGTCGGCATCGCCGGGCTCGGGGGCCTCGGCTCCGCCATCGCCGTGGCGCTTGCGCGCGTCGGCGTCGGCAAACTGGTACTGGTCGACTTTGACGTCGTCGAGCCGAGCAACCTCAACCGCCAGCAATATTTCATCGATCAACTCGGCCAAACCAAAGCCGCCGCACTCGAAGCCAACCTCCGGCGCATCAATCCCTATGTTGAATACGCCGCCCGTTGCGTCCGCGTCACGCCCGATAACATCGATGAGCTGTTTGGCCAGGTCGATATCATGGTTGAGGCGTTCGACCGCGCCGACCAAAAGGCGATGCTGCTGCAATCGTTCAAGAGCGCGCCCCTTGTCGCCGCCTCCGGGCTGGCCGGCTACGGTTCCGGCGAAACCATCGGCGTGCGCAAAATGGGTGAACGGGTCTATATTGTCGGCGATCTCGAAACCGGCGCCGCGCCCGGCTGCGGCCTGATGGCGCCGCGCGTCGGCATCGTCGCCCATATGCAGGCCAACCTCGTTTTGAGGATATTGCTCGGAGAGGAATAATTTTGACGGGATTTACAGGATGAACAGAATTTTGTTTTCGATCCTGTAAATCTTGTTGATCCTGTCTAAAAACCAGTCATGACAGAGAATCTATTCCAGAACATTCCGGAAAGTCTGCCGGAGGAACTGTTCACGGTTCTGGCGGAGAACGAAAACGTTAAAATTGAACGGATCGTTTCTGACGGCCACGCCTCGCCGAATGGCTTCTGGTATGACCAGGAACAGAATGAATTTGTGCTGCTCATCTCCGGCGCGGCCGTGCTGGAATTTGAAGATGGGAAAGTTGAAATGAAACCCGGCGATCATCTGCTGATTCCCGCGCATCAACGCCACCGCGTCGCCGCCACCTCGCAAACCGAAAAAACCATCTGGCTCGCCATCTTTTTTAACCACCCGCCACGCTAGAGCACACAGAGTCCACAGAGAAGAATAAAGAAATTCCTCAGTGCTCCTCTGTGTCCTCTGTGGTTCAATCCTTCCCATGAAAGTTGCACGATTCCAATTTGGTGATTATGAAGTGCTGGCAGTGCCGGTGCTGGGTGATAATTTTGTTTTTCTCCTCTGCCGCGATAAGCAGGCGGTGCTGATTGATGCGGGCGAAGCGGCGCCGGTTTTCAAAATACTGGAACAGGAACATCTTCAGTTGCAGGAAGTGCTGATCACCCACACGCATCACGACCACGTGGGCGGCTGCCGCGCGATTCAGGAACGGCTCGGCGTGCTTTCAACCAGTCCGGCCGTCGAGGCCCGCACCTTTTCGGTGTTGGAAACAACCTGCCGCTCGGTCTCAACGCCGGGACATGTAGCCGTGCATAAGTGCTTCCACTTTCCCGAGCTGAACATTCTGTTTACCGGCGACACCATCATCAACGGCGCCTGTGGCCGGATTATCGACGGCACGGCGGAACAGCTGTTCAACAGCCTCCAGCTTATCAAGCAGCTGCCGGTTGAAACGCGCATCTTCGGCGCACACGACTATCTGCTCGGCAACATGGAGTTTGCGTTGGCGGTTGAGCCGGACAACGCCGACGTCCAGGCGCGGCTGGCGCTTTATCGCCGCGATCCCGCCGACGCCATCTTTGCCGCGCTGGCCGAGGAAAAGAAAACCACTCCGTTCCTGCGTGCCGAAACCGTGGGGCAGTTTGCCGACCTGCGCCGCCAAAAGGATCTCTTTTAATTTTCTCACGCAAAGGCGCTAAGCTCGCCAAGCAGACCTTCGTATTCTTTGCGGCTTTGCGTGATTAAGAATTAAAGAGCGGAGAGAGCAGGTCGTATTGCTCCATCAGCGCCTGCGGCATGACGCGCGTGTCGGACAGCACCGGCATAAAATTAGTGTCGCCCGTCCAGCGCGGAACAATGTGCTGGTGAATATGATCCTTCAGGCCGGCACCGGCGGCCGCGCCGAGATTGTAGCCGAGGTTTAGCCCGTCGGGCTTAAGTTCCGCCTTCAGAATTTCGACGGCCTCGATGGTAAGATCGGTCATTTCCAGCCGCTCTTCGGGCGTCATATCCTTGAGGTGTTCAAGGTGGCGATAGGGCGCAACCATCAGGTGCCCGCCGGTGTAGGGATAGCGGTTCATCACGACGAAGCAGGTTTTGCCGCGCCGGAGAATCAGGTTTTCGCGGTCGGTCTCCTCGGCAATCATCTTACAGAGAAAGCAGCCCTCCTCCTTGTCGCCCAGAATATATTCAATGCGCCACGGCGCCCAGATCGTCTTTTGCATGCGAAAGCTCCTCATGTTCGTAGTTCCGCCTTCAGGCGGCAGGCAGGATGCCTGCGATACACCGTACCGCCGCCATCTTAGCGGCTTTGCGGAATGACCGCCTGACGCGTAGCGAGACGCAGTCAACGCGGAACTACGAGCCTTATCACGATTTCAGTTTCAAACCACGAGATTAAATCATATCTTCTCCGGATTGGAACAGGAAGAATCGCATGGCGGACAACGTATATTTTTTCTACGGCAACGATGAATATCTCGTCGGGCTCAACGCCCGCAAAACGGTGGATCAAATCTGCCCCGAGGCAGAGCAGGCGCTCTCGCTCGAAACCATCGACGGCAGCGCGTCAAAGATCGACGACGCGGTCGCGGCGATCGACCAATGCGTCGCGGCCTTCCGCACCGTCGGCCTTTTCGGCGGCAAAAAGGTGGTCTGGCTGCGCAACGCCTCCTTCTTCAAAAATGCCGTCATCATGAAAAACGCCGACGTCAAGCGGCTGCTCGGCGAACTTGCCTCCGACCTTAAGGCTGGACTGGCCGACGACCAGTTCCTGATTATGTCCGCGCCGGGCATCGATAAACGCTCCGCCTTCTTCAAGGCGCTCAAAGAGACCGCCGAGCTCGATGAGTTCGATATTCCCGAGCGCGACTATGAAGCCCGCCCCGTCGCCCTCAAACGCGCCGTCGATCTGTTCCGCCGCGAAGGCTATTCGATCGACTCCGCGGCCGCCGACGCCTTCGTCGATAAAACCGGATTTGAAACGCGCCAGATCATGAACGAAGTCGAAAAGATGGTGCTCTACAAAGGCGACGAAAAAGCCATCACGTTCGAGGATGTGCAGGCCATCACCTCCGCCTCCGGCGAAGCGATTGCGTGGGACTTTACCGATGCCGTCGCCGAGCGCCGCCTGTCCGACGCCATCCGCATTTTCCGCCAGCTTCTGTTCCAGAAGCAGACCGCCGTCGGCCTGATCATCCAGCTCGAAAGCCTCTTCCAGAATCTGCTGCGCTTCCGCGAATATATGGAAGCCGGCTGGCTGCGCATGAACGGCAACCGCATTCAGTGGAGCAGCGACCCCGATCTTGACGACTATTTTGCCGCGATGCCCGACGATCCGCGTAAGATGCATTGGTTCCGCGCCTCAAAGATTGCCGCGCAGGCCGCGCCCTACACCGTCCGCCGCCTTGCTGCCAGCAAGCGCCTCGTCGTCGACACCCACGAAAAGATGCTCTCCGGCGGCTCCATCCCCCACGAGCTCATGTTCGAAACTCTCCTCGCCAAACTCTGCACCCCCAAACAGCCCCGGCGCCAATAACAAAAAAACCCGCGCGATGGCGGGGTGGTTTATGGCAGTGGTGCTTCTTCAGGTTACGACGGCAAAAACCAGAACAGTTTCCGGAAAACAGAAGTCTGCTTCGCAGCCTCTTTTGTTTGAATGGTAATTGATGTGTTATTAAGCCGATCTGGAGAAATCATACCTAGATCCTTGATCTTCAGAACCTTCCCCTTCACTTTTATTTTGTCGCGCTTAACAACGATAAAGTTTTCGGTAGAGCGCTCGGCTTTCACAATATAAAATGCATCGCCATTCAACGCTTCAACAGCTCTGTAGCAGGCGATTGCTTCCAGCGGATCTCCGGTTACATTACCCAGCAGCGGAATCTTGGCACTTACCTTGTCCGGTCCGGTATTGAAGCAGAGAACACGCTCGTTACTCGCCTCGCCGGTGCCTTCGCCAATGACTTCCATACCGAATTCTGTCGGACGGCTAACAATGGTCATCGGCGCCGATGCCAAAGAACCCTTTGTGGTAAGAAAATTCTTTTTATTCATGGAGGTGCAACCACTTCCAAGCATAACTGCCAGCACTGCAGCTGATGTTGCAATGTATTTTACTTTCATAGCACGCATTCCTTTCGTTTGTAATATGTTACCTAATGTTGCTCTTTACCTGCCCACCCGACATAACAATATGATTCCTCTCTCGCGGAATCTCATTTCCATTTGTTCTAGCGGATATTTCAAGGGGAAGATGTCATCCGATACAGGTCGCCTCCAACACATCTCGCCAATACTTAGCAGCTGAAGGCAACAATCTTCACTATATACGGAAAATATGCAATCACTATAAGTATTAATATGTTATTTATCCTGCTTAACCGAAAACAAAAAGCCGCAGAGCGGAATGCCCTACAGCTTTGTCTGAGAATGTGCCGTCAATCCACCTGCTGAGCGGTGAGGAACATGGCTTTTTCGAGAGAAGTAAAAAAGCTCTGGTAAGGCTCGGGATCGTGGACGGGGCGGTCCCTGAATTCGATGCTGGCGCGGACCAGCAGATAGTTTCCGCCGTGCGGCCGGACGGAGACGGTCATGCGCAGCTCATATTTATTGAGCTTGGTCGCGGAAACGGTGCCGAGCTCGTCGTCGGCTTTGTCGATGATGAAGTCGAGATCCTGAAGGCAGGCAATCACGGTTCGGAGACATTGGGTTTTGTCGGCGGTATTAAACTTTCGGCTTTGGATCGAGCGTAGTTGAACCTGACTGGTTCCCGAGTCGAGCAGGTGCTCGTGCGTGGTGGCACAGCCGGCCAGCAGAAGCAGCAGACCGCCGCAGAGAATGGTTTTTCTCATAATGATTGCCCTCCCAGAAAAACGGATTTTGCCAGCCGGTCAAAAAATTCCTGATAGGCTTCAGGAATCTTAACGGCCTCGCGCCGCGTGCAGTTGCCCTCCACATCCCAGACAATGCGCTGGAAGGTGACGCGCACGAGAATGTGTGAGTTGCCGTACGGCGTGGTTACGATACAGCAGCGCATTTTCTGCCGCTCATCGGGCTGTTTGTTGGCCCATCCATAGCTCATCACATTAATGGCCAGACAGGATAAAAAATTGGAACCGCTTCTGGCGCTGCGGTTTTTTGAACCAACCACCACGCCGAGTTCCGGTTCGCTCTCGTCGAGGTTAAAGCCCAGGTCCTGCATCAGCCCGGCGCAGGCGGATAGAATTTTGGCCTCATCGGTGGTTTTGAACCTGCGCGACTGCATCTGGCGGTCGGCCAGCGAAGTTTTGCTCAGCCGCAACGCATCCTGGGGTACAGATGTACATCCGGCGCAGACAAGGATGCAGCAGCTCAGCAAAACAGATGGACGGGCGGTCATGGCTAGAACCTTGAGGAGTGATAGGCAAAGTCCCGGACCTTCTTGGCCGCATCAAACTTGATCACCACCGTCAGCGTTTTCTGGCTGGTCGATTTTGCGCCGGAACCAAAGCCGGCACTGCCGAGTACGCCGCCGGAACTGCCAAACAACAGACCGCCGATGCCGGCGTCGCTTTTTGAATAGCTGACGTCGGTGGAGATTTTATCGTAGACCCAGACTTCCCATCCGTTTTCATCGGTTGAGACAATGTTGGGCGAGCCCAAGACCGCAACCACTTCCGCGCCGGACATGCCGCGCCGGATTTCCCGCTGGACGTTGCCGACGGTCACCCGGTCGCCCGGTTCATCCTGAACACTCCGCGAATGCATGGATGCGCATCCGCAAAGGAATAATACACACAACATAACTGGATATGCCTTTTTCATTTTTCTTCCTCCATTGCTCTTTTACAGCCGCCAGTTGAGCAGCACCATGCCGGGCGCGACTTCGTCGGGAAAGTTTTCGAACCATTGCGTGGTTTCGGGCATGAGGTTGATGAGGCCAATCTGCACGCCGCTGTCGACGGTTTCGGCCAGGTTGACCGCCCCGATCTGAATACCTTTGAGCATGGCGGCATGGTTGATGATTCCGGTCTGGATGCCGCCCATGTAGTCGGCATGGTTGACCAGCGCAAAGCCGGCAAACCAACCGCCCTGCCAGCCGACAAACTCGCCAGCCGTATTATTGGCGAAGGAAAAATGGATGCCTTTATAGTTTTCGGCATAGTTGAGCACCCCGATGGCCACGCCGGAGCTGTCGCCAGTCGACCCGTTTAAAAAGCTCAAGGCAAAAGCGGCCTGCGGATTTTCGCTCCAGACACCGAGGACGACGCCTTCGATGCGCGTATCGCGGGGTTCGGCAGCACTGTTCGGAGTCAGGCTGAGCTGAAGCCCCTTCACTCCGGTGGCTGTTTCAGTCTCGGCAAACGCCCCCGTTACGGCTGCAACGCATAATACAAATACAACTATCGGACTCTTCACCATGGCATACCTCCGTTCGCGTAAAAAAGTTCATCGACCAAGGGTCGCCCTCGTCGGGAAAACACTGAACCATTCGGCCAACTCTGCATTGTTGATCAGTCTAAGAGACAAACCGGCATGCTGCCGGTGGCGTGTTTGCAACGCCGCGCCACATTAAGGCCAGAATGTAACAAGCCACACCTGATAAAGTGTGGCTTTGCCCCTGTCGAGGATTCTCCCTCCAGTATCACTCGCCGTAAACGGTGGTGGTATATTCGCCGATCAAGCCAAGGATGTTTTTCACTTCCCAGTCCACATGGCTGATTTTTGTGATGCCGCCGTTTTTGCAGGCGGTTTCAATGCTGGCATCGCCAGTGGCGACAAGTGCCAGATACGATTTACTTGTGGCTGTCCCGACCTTGGCCGAGGTGACGGCGTCGTCTCCCACTTGCATTGGAAGCGTGTTCTCAATCATAAGAGCACCAAATGGTACTTGCGTGGCGCACCCGGCCAGCAGCAGGGATGCGAAAACAACACATGCCAACTTCATAACACTATCCTCCTTACAATTTTACAACGAACTGCTCTTCAGGGAGTACCACCTTCCCTGTCTCGCGGAAAAGCGTAGATGATGGCGCGCTCATTTCAAGAATAATCAGCAGGCTTCTATGAGTGCAAAAGAGATTTCAATGCGGCGTAAATTTTGAGAAAAAAAGCGGATGGAAAATGATATGAACGACACATTTGCAGAACGGCTCGAAAAAGTAGAACAGCGGATCGCGGCGGCGTGCGCAAAGGCGGGGCGCCCGCGCGCGAGCGTAACCCTGCTGGCCGTCTCCAAAACCAAACCGCCGGAAGCCGTACGCGAGGCGGCCGGCTGCGGTCTGCGCCTCTTCGGCGAAAATCGCGTACAGGAAGCGCAGGCCAAAATCCCGATGTGCCCCGCCGGACTCGAATGGCACCTGATCGGCCACCTGCAGAGCAATAAAGCTAAACTCGCAGCCAACCTTTTCCAGATGGTGCACTCGGTCGATTCGCTCAAACTTCTGCAGGCACTCGACTCGCATGCCGGCACCACCCTGCCCGTTCTGCTGCAGGTCAATGTTTCCGGCGAAGCATCCAAGTCCGGCATGAAGCCCGACGAAGTCGCCGAGGTAATCGAAGCCGCCAACCAGCTGCAGAAGGTCGAGGTCCACGGCCTCATGACCATTCCGCCCTTCACGCCCGACGCCGAAAAGGCGCGCGTCCATTTCCGGGCCCTGTGCGAACTGCGCGACCGCCTGCAGGAAGAGACCGGCACGCCGCTGCCGGAACTTTCCATGGGCATGTCGCACGATCTCGAAATTGCCATCGAAGAAGGCAGCACCTGGATCCGCATCGGCACCGATCTTTTCGGAAAAAGATAGGCAATAGAGAGTTCTTAAAACCTAAAACTTAACCACTTAAAAACTACCTACTATGAATATCACATTTATTGGAGCGGGCAACATGGCCGAAGCCATCGTTGCGGGAATTGTGAAGCAGAGTGTGGTCGCTGCCGGAGAGGTATGCGTCACCGACATCGATGAAGCGCGGCTGAACCATTTTACCGAGCAGTATGGCGTCGGGTGCGCGACCGATAATGCCGCCGCCGTGGCGCAGGCCGACGTCGTCGTGCTGTCCGTCAAACCGCAAATTTTCCCCGCCGTCTGGCCGGAAATTGAAAGCGCGCTCAAGCCGGACGCGCTGGTGGTCAGTATTATGGCCGGCATTCCTTCCGCCAAAATCGCCAACGGCAAACCGATCCGCGTGGTGCGGGTGATGCCTAACACGCCGTCGCTCGTCGGCGAAGGCGCCGCCGGCATCGCCGCCGGCGAACTGGCCTCCACGGCCGATCTTCAAATCGCGGAACAGCTGATGAGCGCCGTCGGCGTCGCCAAAATTGTGACCGAAGAAGAGATCGATGCCGTCACCGCGCTGAGCGGAAGCGGCCCGGCCTATGTCTTTTATCTGCTCGAAAACATGCTCGAAGCGGCGGAGCAGATGGGCCTCGAAAAAAGCGTTTCGCGCGAGCTCGCGCTCGCCACCGTCATCGGTGCCGCCAAGCTGATGCAGGAGAGCGGCGAGGAAGCCGATGCTCTGCGCGCCAAGGTAACCTCCAAGGGCGGAACCACTCACGCGGCCATCACCACCATGATCGACCGCGGCGTCGGCGAATCGATCGTCGCGGCATTGCTCGCCGCACAGACGCGCTCCAAAGAGCTGGCGAATGGCTAAAAAGAAAAAGAGAGCGGCAAAAAAGAAAATCAAGGGCGGACGACTGAGGCGGAACCTCACCTCGCTCGCGCTGTTTGTCCTGATCCTCTACGCCGGCACGCATATCATTTCCCGTACTGACGGCGCCCGCGCCGCCATTGCGGAGCAAATTTCCGACGGCACCGGCCTGCCCGTCGCCCTCAAAAAATGCGGGGCAACCCCGCTACTGGGTCTGCGGCTCCAGGGACTCAGCTTTGAAGGCGTCGAGATGCCTGAAGTAAAAGCGACGATCAACTGGCGCGCCCTTTTTTCCGAAGAGGCGCCCCTGATTAAAAAGCTGGAGGTCCGGCGCATGGAAGTCCAGCTCAAGCGCATCCCCGCTTCCGGCAACTGGGAGCCGCTCGTACTCAACGGCATTGGACGCCGGCTCGGCGCGGTACTTGGCCTGCATTCCGCCCGACTGGATGAAACCGCGACGCTGCCGCAATTTCCCGGCCGTGCGATCAACCACCAAACCCAGCTGGAGCTCGAAAATGCGAAGATCGTTTGGCGCAACGAGCTCGGCCGCGAAATGGCCTACATCACCGACGTCGACCTGAATGTCCGGGCCAACAGCCTCATCCAGCGCAAGGCGATTCAAACCATTCTCAACTGCGGGCACATCAAACTGGCCTCCGGCCGAACCCTGCGCGACTTTCAGATGGAAACCTTCCGCGTGGAAGGATCGGATTGGACCACCGTGCTCGGCATGTCCGACAGCAACGGCGAGTATGATGAGTTTGCCACGCAAAATCTGTGGCCCGACCTCTGCCTCCGCCTCCGCCAGCTTTCCACCATGCGTTAGACGGCCCAAAAAGGCGCAAAAGCCGATTGACCCCGCCGACGCATTTGCGTAAACACTTCTTTCTCTTTCGAGAAGCCAATGTAGCTCAGTTGGTAGAGCAATTCACTCGTAATGAATAGGTCATCGGTTCGACTCCGATCATTGGCTCCACTCTTTTCCCAGTTCTGCTCAGCGCGCGTGAGCGTAGAGCTTGAGCGTTTTTGAATCCGATTGCCCGGGCGGCGGTTCGGTTTGAATGCGAATGACGGACCGGGCGTTTTTTGCGGCCGGCAAACGGGTGACGCTGACTTCATATTCAAAGCCTTCGCGGATGGTTCTGAGCTTGGCGGGAAGATCCTTATGCGATGAACTGATTGAATGCAGTTTGAT
>CAZABK010000075.1:0-14780 GCA_964483355.1 uncultured Verrucomicrobiota bacterium
TGCTTTATACGCGCTCGGTTGGGGGGAGTCAATAGAGTTTGTCGATTTTTTGGCGGGGCGGTGCCGGGGCGTCGAAACGGCCGGGTGCGGGAAATGAAAGGTTGGGTTTTCGGAGTCGCCGGGCGCTTTGTTTCTCCTTATATATAGGACGGCTGGGCGCGGGCATTTTTTTCGAATTCTTTGGGGTTGACAGTTTGGGGGCGATTCCGTAGTTTCCGCCCTCTTGATTTTGGAAAGAACGCCCTTTGGGGGCATTGAGGTAAATTTATGGAAGCATATGCAGTAATTGAAACCGGCGGAAAGCAGTACCGCGTTCAGCAGGGCGACGTCCTTGATGTTGAGCTGCTTGCAATAGACGAAGGCGCAAGTGTTGAGTTTGACGCTCTGGCCGTTTCCAATGGCAGCGAGCTGAACATTGGCTCTCCGGTTGTGGACGGCGCCAAGGTAAAGGCTTCGGTTGTTGAAAACCTGCGCGGCAAGAAGATCTATTCCTTCAAAAAGAAACGCCGTAAAGGATATCGTCGTAAAATCGGTCATCGCCAGGAGCTGACCAAGATTAAAGTGGAAGAAATCAGCGCATAATTTTGCGGGAGGTTCGTCATGGCTCATAAAAAAGGACAAGGTTCATCCAGCAACGGTCGCGACTCGAATGCACAGCGTCGTGGTGTGAAGCGCTTCGGTGGACAGAAAGTAACTGCGGGCAGCATTCTGGTTCGTCAGCTCGGTACCCGTTTTCACGCTGGTGATAATGTGGGTTGCGGAAAAGACTACACGCTGTTTGCCCTTAAAGATGGTGTTGTTGAGTTCAACAAGCGTCAGCGCAAGGTGCACATTCGCGAAGAAGCGACTGCTTAGTTTCGGCTAAGCCAAGCTTGCAAAGGCGCCACGCAGAGCGGGGCGCCTTTTTTTGGCTGAACATGGTTCAGCAGTTTTAAGACAGAGGTGTTAAGTTTTAGGTAATCAGCCGACAGGTTGGATTCGGGCTCCAGAACCCGGTGCTTAATGCTTAAGATTTAAAACCTGAAACTTTTCCCTTAACACTTAATCACTTAAAACCTAAAACTCTCTCCATGAAACACGTCGTATTCAAGGATCGCATCAAGCTCTACGTTCGGGCCGGTAACGGCGGCAACGGCTGCGTATCGTTCCGTCGCGAAAAGTATATCGCGAAGGGCGGGCCCGACGGCGGTGACGGCGGTCATGGCGGTTCCGTGATTCTGCGGTGCGATGTGAATGAGGACTCGCTACTGCCGCTCTACTATCAGCCGCACCAGAAGGCCAGGAATGCCCAGCATGGAATGGGGCAGAATCGCCACGGCGCAAATTCCGCGGACTGCATCGTCAAGGTGGCGCCGGGCACCGTCATTACGGATGCGGAGACCGGCGAGTTTGTCGGTGAGCTGCTGGTGGACGGCGAAGAACTGGTTGTGGCCAAGGGCGGTCACGGCGGTCTGGGGAATACCCGTTTCAAAAGTTCCGTCAACCAGACGCCGCGCCAGTTTACCGAAGGCACCTTGGGCGAGGAAAAGGTGCTGTGGCTGGAGCTGAAGCTGATGGCCGATGTCGGACTCGTCGGTTATCCGAATGCCGGCAAGTCGACGCTGCTCAGCAGGCTGACGCATGCGCACCCGAAAATTGCGCCGTATCCCTTCACGACCATTAATCCGATTGTCGGAACGCTGGAGTTTGAAAACTTCAGCCGCCTGAAGATTGCCGATATTCCCGGCCTGATTGACGGGGCGCACGAAGGCGTCGGTTTGGGACATCAGTTCCTGCGTCACATCGAACGCTCGCGCTTTATTCTGTTTGTGCTCGATATGGCCGGGTCCGATGAGCGCAATCCGACCGACGATTTCCTGCATCTGCGCGAAGAGCTGCGTCTGCACATGGAAGAGCTCTCCTGCACGCCCTATGTGATTGTCGCCAACAAGATGGACAGCCCCGGCGCGGATGAATTCCTGAAGGAGTTCACAGAGCGGACCGGCGAGCTGATCTATGAAATTTCCGCCGAGCTCGGCGAAGGGCTGGAGCCGATCCGGGAGCATCTCTACAAGCATTTCTTTGAAACCCGCAAGGTGGTCGAAGAAACTGCGGAGCTGGAGAATGAAGACGATTGACCTTAATGCGGATCTCGGGGAGCTGGAGGACGGCTCGCTCGATGCCGCGGTCATGCCGTACCTTTCATCCTGCAACATTGCCTGCGGCGCCCATGCCGGAAATCCGGAAACGATGCGCCGCACGGTGCGGTTGGCTAAGGTGCATGACGTTGCAATCGGCGCACATCCCGGATATCCGGACCCTGAAAATTTTGGCCGTATTTCTCTCGAGCTTTCGACGGCGGCGCTTTGTCGCCTGATCCGCGATCAGGTTGCGCAGTTGAAGCGGATTGTCGAGGAGGAGGGCGCCGGCATTTATCACGTGAAGCTCCACGGCGCGCTCTATAACGATCTGGCGTTTGATTATGAACGTTCGCTTGCCGTGGCCCGCACGGTTGCCGGGATTGATCCGGAACTGCGCTTTATTGCGTTTTCCAACTCCGAAACCGCCCGCGCGGTTGAGGATGCCGGGCTGGTGGCGATTCATGAGGTGTTTGCCGACCGAGCCTATACGTCGGATGGCCGGCTGAAGCCCCGCGCGGAACCGGGCGCGGTGCTGCATGACGAGGCGGATTGCCTGAAACAGGCGGCGCATTTTGTCGTTGGAGACGCCGCGCTGCCGGCGGATTCCATCTGTGTGCATGGCGACAATCCTTCCGCGATTCAGTTTGTTTCGCGGCTGCGGGCCTTTTTTGCGGAGCGCAAGATTCAGGTTGAAGCCGGCGGAAAACTCGAGTTTCGTTTTGCGCCGCTGGGCGGTCGTTCCCTGCTGGCGCAGCTTCCGCCGCGCATTTCCAAATCCACGCATCGTAAGATCCGCGCGCTGCAGCTGGCGCTGGAGGGCGCAGAGGGAATCACCGAATTGGTTCCCTGTTATGCGGAGCTGAAGATTGATTATGATTCTTCCGTGTTTTCGTTTGATGCGCTGCGGGCGAAAATTGAAGCGCTGGAGCTGAGTTCGCCCAATGTGCCGCCGCCGCGGTTGATTGAAGTGCCGGTCGTTTATGACGGCGAAGATCTGAGGCGGGTTGCCGAGCACAATGGCCTCAGCGAAGAGGATGTCATAAAACGCCATTCGAAGCCGGCCTGTTTAATCTACATGCTCGGCTTTTCGCCCGGCTTTGCCTACATGGGCGGGCTGGATCAAAGGCTGGCCACCCCGCGTCTGCAGACGCCCCGGATTGCTGTTCCGGCCGGCGCGGTCGGGATTGCCGGAAACCAGACCGGCATCTATCCGGTGGAAACTCCCGGTGGTTGGAATATTATCGGCCGCACGCCGCTCAAGCTGTTTGAGCCGGATGCTGAACAACCGTTCCTGTTTGAGCCGGGCGACGAGGTGCGGTTTGTGCCGGTAGGATGGGACTCCCGTCCCGTCCAGCATGCGCAGAGGGTCGAGTCTGGAGACTCAACCTACGATGGCCGATATGCAAAAATCATCGAGCCCGGCATGTACACGACGGTGCAGGATGGCGGCCGCGCCGGTTGGCTCCGCTATGGTTTGCCGCCGGGCGGCGCAATGGATCGCCGTGCGTTTGAAGCGGTCAATGCGCTGTTGGGAAATGATCCGAATGCGGCGGTGCTTGAATGTACCGGCACGATGCCGGTATTGGAGTTCAGCCAGCCGGCCCGCGTTGCTGTAGTCTATGCCAATGATTTTCAGACTCTGGAAGTTCCGGTCGACGAACCGGTAAAATTTCAACCATTGGAAACCGGTTATCGCGCATACATCGCGGTTGAGGGCGGGATTGATGTGCCGCCGCTGATGGACAGCCGCTCGACGTATCTGCCAGGGAGGCTAGGTGGGTTTGAGGGACGGACTCTTCAGGCCAACGATGTTCTTGGGCTTGGCGGCAGAGCAGGCGGGACGCCTGCGATACGACAAGCTGTACCGCCGTCGTCCCGCCTGCTCAAAAGCACGGTTCGGGTCATTCCCGGGCCGGAGGCGAACTGGTTTGACTGCGGCGGGTTGAACACGTTTTTGACCGAAGCGTTTACGGTTTCCGCGAAATCGGACCGCACCGGCCTCCGGCTGGAGGGAACGCCGCTGACCTTCAGGTCCAATGAACAGATGGTTTCGTCCGGCATCGCCATGGGAACGATCCAGGTTCCGCCGTCCGGGCAGCCGATTGTGATGACGGCGGACCATCCGACCACCGGCGGTTATCCAAGGATCGGTAACGTGGTTGAAGAGGATCTTTCTATTCTTGCGCAGCTGAAGCCGGGCGATGCGGTCCGGTTTTGCGAAGTGCGTTAGAGCGATAGAATATATTCCGCCAGATCGTTGAGTTCGTCTTCGGTCAGTTTGTTTGTCTCTTCCTGAATTCCGGCGTGATCCTGTGAGCGCAAGAGGTCGTGAATGGTTGCCGCGCGGCCATCGTGGAGATAGGGGGCGGTGCGCCAGGCCTCGATCAGCGAGGGCACATCGACCGATTTCCCGACATCCTGCCCTTTGGTGGTCCCGACATCATACATCTTTAAATCCGTGTAGAGCGGCGCCGGGTGGCATCTTGCGCAGCTCATGCTTTCGAACAAGCGCTTTCCGCGGCGTGCGGCTTCGCTGGGTTTGCCATCGACCAGATGAGGACTTGGAACCGGTGTGAGCGATCTCAGGTAGGCGTCGATGGCCTCGGCATCCTCTTCGGGGCGGACGGTGAACTGAATATGCTTCAGCCCGGCGCGCACGCCCATCTCAGCGTGGTCACGCACGCCGAGCCACATGGCGCGCGGCGTTTCATGCGTCAGCAGCATCGATTTTGCGTTTTTCGGATTTCCCATGCCATCGTTGAGCAGATCCCAATTGAGTCCGTCGGTCCGCCCGTCCGGGTGGCAGGTGGCGCAGCTGAGCCAGTTCTGGAAGCAGAGCGAGGCATCGTTAAAATAAATTTCGCCCCGCCGTTCCTGTGTCAAAGGCTGCCGGGGCGCCAGCGGAAACAGGCCGCGTTTAAGGGTTCCGTCTTTCATGGTCCGCATTACTTCCAGGGCATCGGAATAGTAGTGGGCGATATAAATGAATTCGCCGTCGGCCACGAGGGCGCGTGGGCCGTTGCCTTCGAGCTTGATGCGGTCGCGAATGCCGGAGAGGAAGGAGAGGTTGTTGTGCGCATCGAGATGGGCCGCGCTGTCGGACGCGATGGTTTCCCCGGCGACTTTCTGCATCATGGCCGGCAGATCTATCCGGCTGATTTCGTGGTTGCCGGCGGAGGAGACCACCAGCTGGTTGCCGTCATTGGAAAAGCCGATGGCCCACGGGTTGGCAAAGCCCTGGTCAACATCATCGAGCAGGACGGTGTAGAGCAGCTTTTTATCGTTCACCCGGATCACGCTGAGTGCATCAGTGGAGATCCAGCCGCGCTCGAGCTGGGTGGTCGGCACGAGATAGCGCGCCATCAGGTGGGTGGCAAAAACATAGTTGCCGTCCGGCGAAATTTTCAGGCCGCGCACGCCCTCGGCCCCGTTGACCAGCGGAATGGTGGTGGCCTCGCGGGTTTGGGTGTCGATGGCGGTAATCTTGGCGGCGACATAATCGGCGTCGGCGCGGCCGTCCGGAAGCAGGTTGGCGACAAAGAGGGTTTTGCCGTCCGGCGTCAGATCGGCGGCGACCGGCTCGCGCACGGCCGGAACGCGGGCGACGGTTTCGCCGCTTTCGAGGTTGATGAAGGAAACATCGTTATCGAACCGGTTGCAGACGTAGAGGGTGCCGCCATCGGGCGACAATACCGGCGCCATCGGCGTATGACCGGTTTTGAGTTCACCGGCAATCTGGCCGTTTTTAATTTTCCAGACACGGCCGTCATGGCCGCCGCCGGTGACATACAGGATGTTGCCTCCCGCGCCCTGGGTCAGCCCGGTCGGCTCGCCGGGAAGGGTGGTTGTGCGGGATATTTTCCGGGTGGTGAGATCAAACTCCAGCACCTGCCGGCCAGTTGCGGCCGTGATGTAGAGCGTTTTCCGGCTGTTCGAAAGATCAATGTCGCACGGGGAAAGATAGGGCTGGGCTCGGACACATGCGGCCAGCATCAGGATTGTGAGTAGAGTCTGTTTCATAGGAGTCATTCTGCGTTGATCATTTTCTGGTAGGCCGCACGCTCGGCAACTACCCAGGATTCCGCTCCGCCTTTTTCCGGCGAGGGAACCCATCCCATATCGTTTTCGTTTTTCGGGACAGTATAGGAATTCAGAACCAGTTTTTCCAATGCTCGAAACCCGGGATCGTCTTTTGATTTCCAGAGATCGGCCTGGCCCCAGCCGCCGGCTTCGATGGCCAGCGGCGCCAGGAGCACGCGGCTTTCCTGAGGGAAGACGCGGTTGACGAGCGCTTCGCTCGGCTGTGCGGCCCACTCGGGGCCCAGCTGTTTTTCGACTTCTGCGCGCAGGGCGGCCATGCCGTCGGAGTTGAACCGGCGGTCCTCCATGCGATTTTTTGCGGGGAAGATGTCGCCGTTCATGGGGGCGTTGAGGTCCATCCATTCAAAGATGCGCAGGCGGCTTTCCTGGTCCATGTTTACCTTGCCGTGGTTGGCGAGGATCATGTCGGACACGGAGCAGCCGCGGGCATAGAAGGGTTCGTAGGCAATGCTGATGTTTCCTTTTTCCTTTTTCATGCGCGGCTTGTAGCCGAGATCGAAGTTCCCGCGTTTGGTCAGCTCGATGTAGGAGAGGGGATAGCCGGTCAAATTGCGTAGCTTTCTGTCTTTTGTCTGCTTCGGCAGCTTGAGCGGCTGGTAGAGCAGGCTGACGCCGCCGGCGGTTTTGTCGAGGCCGTGGCAGGAGATGCAGTAGCGGTCGAGCACGGGCTGAACGGTTTTGGCAAAGGCCATGCCGCCGGGATAGTCGGGCCCGGCGGGGGGCGTCAGTCTGGACGGGCCCTGCTGCATGAGGCCGGCCATGGTTTTCATGTCGGGGCTGGTTCCGACCGCTTCGTGGCAGCCGACGCAGCTGCGTTTTTCGCCGGGCTGCAGGTAGAAAAAGGTTTTTTCGGTGAGGATGGCCCGGCCGTCCTTATCGAGTGCCTGTACCTGAACGGGGGTGCGGGATGGAATGTTGAAGCAGGCGCTGCCGTCGGGGTTGACCGGCACGGTGCCGAGCACTTTTTTGGGAATCTCGACGTTTACATACGGCGTGCAGACCTGCCGTGCGGCGTGCGGCTGCACGCCGAGTGCGTTGATGCGCAGGGCGGTCACGTCGCCAGGCTGCAGTTTGCCGTCGGGATCGTTGCGGGTTAGATAGACGTTCTGCAGGAAGAGGGTCGCCTCTTCGCCCGGGTTTTCGGCCAGCATGGAGGGCAGAATCGGCGGGCGCTTGCGGGGGCGGACAGGAATGGGCGAAAAGGCGGCGACGTCCGGGTTTTCATAGATGAATTCGCGGCCGCCGAAGTCGTCGATGAGGTAGATGGCGCGGCCGTCGGATGGAATTGAGTTACTCTGTCGCGGAAGCCGGTGGTCGGCGCGCGAGACGAGGAAAAAGTGTTCGGAGAGCGGAAAAGGATGGCTGTAGTGAACATCCGGCCAGCCCTCGGTTTCGGCATAGGGCGTTTCGGGGGTGATATGGGTCAGCGGGGCTTCGCCGTTTTCACCTTTGGCGGTGTCGATGACGATGATGGTGCCGGTGTTGTATTGATGATGCCCCTGTGCTGTGGCGACGACTTTGTGGGTGCCGGGAATGGCGGTCTGCTCGACCACCATCATCGGGTGCAGGGTGTCGTTGCCGTAGTAGTTGGCGACGCCGGAGCCGTCGGGGCGACACCACCAGAGCATGTGGAAAAACATTTCGTGGCGGTTGGTGTATTCCCAGCGCGAAAAGACCACGCGGCCGTCGTTGATGACCGACGGCTCATATTCGTTTTCGTTGCCGAACGAAAGCTGCTGAATGCGGCTGCCGTCCGGGGCGCAGCGGTACAGGACCCAGGCCGGGTTATAGCGTCCGCCGTGGCAGCGGCCGTAGGTTTGGGAGCGGGTGGAGATGAAGGCGATGTCGCCGTCGGGAAGGTAGCAGGGATCGTTGTCTTCAATGACAACCGTGGCGCGATTGTCCTGTGTGATGAACGGGTCGTTGCGGGTGCCGGTAATCTGCCGCACCCATGAGCCGTCGAGGGCGGCTTCATACAGGAAGTAGCGGCGCTCCAGTTCGCCTTCCGGAGCCGCCGCCCCACGGGTGTTGGCCCAGCCCTGTTTTTCGCGGAGCGGTTCGGCGGAGCGGGTGTAGTCGCAAAAGGCAAAGAGGACTTTATCGGCATCAAAGTGGAGGTCGGGACTGCGGGTGGAACCTGCGGGGAGTTTGTTGCCGAGCAGGGAGCGGGCTTGCGGGGCGGTCTTCCAGTCGCTCAGAAGGGTTAGGCCGGGGCCGGAGCGGCTGTGGCGGGCGAGATGCTGGTCGCCGTTATGGCTGTAGAGCGTCGGCGGGTTGAGGTTGATCAGGATTTTTTCAAAATCCAGTTCCGGATGGTTGAACAGGATTTCGCGGCGCAGCCAGCGGATGTCCAGATAGAACATTTTCCAATCCTTGGAACTGAGCTTCCCGCGCTCCCATTTCCGGGTAAGGCGTTTGACGAGTCCGGCCTGTTTTTCAGTCAGTTCTCCGCCATCAGCCAGAAGTCGCTCCACGGTTTTGTTCAGGAGATCAACGGCAACGTCGAGATCTTCAGGCCGCAGTTCCATGGCGATGGGAAGTGTTTGCAGCCAGCTCTGTTCCACCTTCGTTCGATACTTAGCAGCAGTTTGCAATGAATCAGTATTGCCAGCTAAGCCCGTTTCAGCACCTGAAAGCAGGCCGAGCATCGACAGCAACACGATCGTTGGACGCTTTTGTATCATTTGAGAACTTTAACATTCGCCGCCCGATTGGGCTTCCCGGGCGAGGTGGACCATACCACTTTTTTATCCGGCGACACTTCAACAATGGAGGCACCTGCGGTTCCGCCGTGTCCGCCCCAGTTGCAGAAAATGGTGTTGCCATTCGGCAGGCGCTGAACGCCGGCCGCAAAGCCGATGGTGATGCCGGACAGATCATTCTGCTCGAGTGACCAGACCATCTTGTCTTCGGCATCCACTTCAATGATGCGGTGGGTATCGCCGCAGGCGATCAGGGTGTTGCCGTTTTCGAGCCGTTCGGCCACAAAGCGGCCATCAGGAAAGTTGCGGATAATTTTTCCGGCGGCATCGATCTCCATGGCGATGCCGCCTTTGCGTTGCTGGGTGACCAGATAGGTGTTCTGCGGCGTCTTGCGGATCTGTCGAAAACTGCCGTGTTTCTTGCCGTATTTTTTGAGCTTAATGCGTTTGGTTTCCTGCAGATCGCTGTTGAGTTCGACGATGTAGGAAACCCCATCAAAACTTTCGCCAATCAGGAACCCGCCGCCGGGCAGCGGCTGGCAACTGTGCGTTTCGCCTTTGTTCGGTGTCGGGCGGTCTTTCAGAATTTTGCCGCCGACGCCGCTTTTCCAATCGGGCCGGATAATGCGCATACCGTATTTATAGGCCATGACCACATCGTTGTTGGGCAGCAGCCAGGCGTCGTCGGCCTCGTTCTTTTCCGCGAAGCTCCATTCCTTCGTTCCGTCCTTGGCATAAACCGCCACTTCGCCGTATCCGCAGCCGCTGACCAGCAGCCGGTGTTGCGCCTGCGCGGAAGCTGCAAGCAGTAAAAGATAGATCAGTTTTTTCATTCTTATTCCTCAATAATGATTCGGAAGCCGACGTTGAACACCTTCTGGTACGGCGCGTAGCCGAGGCGGAAATCGGCGGCGGCGCGTTGTGGGCGGTCGCGCCACGAGCCGCCGCATACGGTTTTGCGCGCATCGTCATAGTTGGAGCGGGTCCATTCCGCCACATTGCCGTGCATGTCGTAAAGTCCCCAGGCATTCGGTTTATAGAGTGCGGTGCCTTGCGGCACCAGCTGGCCGTCGTTGACTGAGGCATCGCGCGGCACAAAATCGTTCAGCGGGCTGCGGCTCCGCTCCGACACCGGTTGCGGGTCGACGCCGCGGACGGCCAGCTCGCCGATGGAGGCGTCGCCGAGATTGGCATAGTCGCCGAAAGTTTCATCCCCAAAGAAGAACGGCTTGGCGCAGCCGGCGCGGCAGGCCCATTCCCACTGCTGTGTGGTGGGCAGGGTGACTGTCTTCCCGGTCTTTTCAGAAAGCCATTCGCAGAAGGCGGTTGCTTCGTCCCAGCTGACGCGGATGACGGGCTGCTGGGGTTCGTTGGCGGGATAGCCGGCATAGATATGGTCTTTCCACTGCTGGTCGATGAAGCGGCTGTCGTGGTTCGGCATAAACTGTTGGAACTGTTCGTTGGTGATTTCCGTTTCAGCCATCCAGAACGCTTTATTGCCGGGGGCGGGAATCCGGCGCAGCTTGATGCGGGTGTCGCCGCCGAGTTCCAGGGTCTGCGCGCTTTTTGAAGCCTGCATTTTTTTTGCCTTGGTTTCATCGAAAGGCAGGCCCGGCATCAGTTTGGGTTTTTCGGTTTGGGGCGGTGTTTTCGGGTTGATGAATTTCGGGCGTTTGTCGGTTGCCGGCGGCATCCAGTCGGCATCTTCATCCAGACCGGTGTATGCTTTGCGCAGCGCGCGCGCCCGGGCGGAAATTGCGGCCACTTTCTCTGTGCCTTTCAGGGAGGTCCAGGTGGGGTGATAGGGCACGTTGAGGTCGATCCAGGTGATGAGGGTTTTCCTGTCATCGTCGGAAAGTTCGACGCCATGGTGGCCTTTGTCCAGCAGCTGCATGAGCTCGCTGGTGGAGGCGTGGTAGTCCATGGGCGTGAGCAGGGCAAAGTCGCTTTCGCTGCCGGGGCGGTTTACGAAGGGATGGAGGGCGTGGTAGGAGCCGGCAAATTCGCGTCCGCGGGCGATGGGATCCAACGACTGGAAGTTGGGGCGGCCTTCCTCTTTACCGTCATGGCAGCCGGCGCAGTTGCGGTCGAGTACCGGCTGGACTTCGCGCAGAAAGCCGAAGCCATAGGGTTTTTCGCCGCGCCATGGTGTCAGGTCTTTAGGCGCGGAACGCATGGCAAGGGTGGTGCGTTGCAATGGCGGGGTCCTTGCGGATTCGTGGCAGCCGACGCAGGAGAGCGATTCGCCGGGCATGGCGACGAGCCAGCTGCGCATCAGCTGCAGGGCGGCGCCGTTTTCATCCAGCGGCTGGATGGAGATTGGCGTGCTGTGCGGAACGCGAACCATCACCGAGCCGTCCTCCTTGACGGGAACGGTGCCGAGGATGCGCTTGGCATCCCATCCGCCTTCGATGGTGAGCGCGTTGTGACCGCCCATGTTGCGGTAGGCATAGGTGTAGGTGAGCAGGCGTAGCTCCTTAACGGTGCCGCGCGGGATGCCGGCGAGTCCGGGGCCTTCGTAGATGTCCTGGATGTAGAGCACGGCGTCGTCGGCATTCGGCCGCAGGCGCGAGGGAATTTTACGCGGCATGGGGCGGGGCTTGAGCGGAACAGGTTCGAGCAGGTGCATCCGCCGATCTTCCTTGAGCAGGATAATGTTATCGAAGCGGTCGAGCAGATAGAGGCCCCAACGCTCGCCGGGCGCGAGGCGGCCGGCGGCGAGGAAGTAGGTGTCCGAGATTGGATAGGGGTGGAGAAAGCGCGGCCAGTTCCCGACGGCATATTGGTCACGGATCAGGCCATGGACTTCCTTGCCGTAACCGGGAATGCGCTGCACGGCGCCGTCGGTGTTCTGTTCGCCGTTGGCGACATCGAAGAGTACGAGTTCGCCTTCGCGGTTGATGCCGTGGTGGCCGGAGACAATGGCGGTAAACTGGCGGTTGCTGTCGGGAATATTTTTGGCATAGAAGAGCGTGCTGGGCCAATAGGAGTTGGAGCCGTAGATGGAGCGCTGCTGCGAGCCGTCGGGATTCATGGTCATGAGGATGCGGGTGAAGTAGTGGGAGTTGTCGGTGTATTCCCAGCGCAGATACATCACCTTGCCGTCATCCATCACCCACGGATACCAGTCGGCATCCTGCTCAAAGGTGAGCTGCCGCATGTTTTCGCCGTTGAGGTCGGCGGTGTAGAGCGTGCCGACGTTGCCGCGCCCGCCGATGCAGGGAATGCCGGTCATGTTGGCGGTGGAGCAGAAAATCAGATCGCCGTTGGGCAGATAGGTTCCATTGTAGTTGTCGACATCGCGGCCGATGTCGGGCGAAACCTGCCGGAGGCCGGAGCCGTCGGTGTTCAGTTCAAACACCTGCCAGGTGTTGTCCTTTTCGCTGATGGAGGAAATGAGCATTTTTTCGGCGTCAAAATGGAGGTTGATGTCGCCGACGTAAGCGCTGCCGTCTGCGGGCCGGTAGACCGTTTCCAAAGAAAGGTCCTTGAGCGAGAGGCGGGCGATTTCGTTGTTGTAGCCCGTTTCGCGGATGCCGGTGTTGCCCTGCCAGTTGGCGGGCAGTTTGGCGCTTCGGGTGCGGCGCAGGAGGATTTCGTTGAAATCGATTGCGGGATTGTTTTTCACCAGAGCCTCAACCTGGAGGGCCTGAACCTTTTTCAGGGCTCCATCCGTATCGGCAAACTTGGCGAGCTGCTTGATCTGTTTGCGGTAGCGCTCGGCCGGGTAGGCGGGATAGAGCGAGGCGAGATGATTGACCGAGCGATAGAGCGCTTCGAGCTGGGTGCGGGCGTTGGGGAACAGATAATCGATTTCAACCGGATTAAACAGCAGGGTTGTTTTGCGCGACAGCCCGATGCTCAGCCTGTTGCGCCCTGGCTTCAACGGCAGGGCAAAAATGACTTCATCGCCGGCGCGGTGTTTCGGATTGATTTCCTTCCCGTTACAGTAGACTTTAACCGAAGGGTCGCCCATCAGCAGGAGGCCTTGCAGCTTCGCCTCTTCCTGCTCAAATTCCGTCGACAGAACCAAAGTGTTTTTTCTGGAGGGAGAAAACGATTTGGCAATGCGAACCGGCCATTCCACCGGCCGCCAGCCCTTTTTGCCGGCTTCATAAACACACGGCCATTCGCCCGCCCGGCGGTTTTCGAACCATTCCAGCTGGTCCATCGGCAGGGCGAAGGCGGAGCCGCCAAGCCCGAGCAGGATGGCGACTGTTTTCAAAAGTCCGATTTTCATAGGTGTAACTCCATGCAGTAATCGACGTATTTCAACGCAAATGTCGGACAGCCTCAGGGCTGTCCGGCCTTGATGAAGGCCTCAATGTTTTCGGCTTCAATGCGCTCTTGCCAGCGGCGCATTTCCATTTTTGCATCATAAATGGATTGGGCTTCTTCATCCCAGATGTTCATTTCGTCGTATTCGCCGATGAATGGAACATTGAGATCGATCCAGGCGGCGAACGCGCCGATCTCTGCGGCCGTCAGCCGGATCCCTTCATGTCCGTCCTGCAGCATCTGAATCAGGCCGCTTTGCGTTGAGCCGGCGTAATAGGGCGGCGTCAGTTCG
Organism: uncultured Verrucomicrobiota bacterium; assembly: GCA_964483355.1. GTDB lineage: Bacteria > Verrucomicrobiota > Kiritimatiellia > Kiritimatiellales > Pontiellaceae > Pontiella. Next base: position 13,494 of record CAZABK010000075.1, read on the forward strand.
GTCGTGGCCAGTCGGGTATAATAGTTCACCCATTCATTCGGGCGGCCTTCGTCGAGGCGCGGTCCTTGCAGATTCCGCTGATCCGCCCACTTCACCTGCAACAGTGTCAGGTAGGACTGATGGAATTGACGGCGGGTTGAGCTGACTCCGCGATCGTTGAGATTATCTTTCACGAGCGTTGCGCTTAGGTCAACGGCTTCAGCTTTTTGGCCCGCCGCATGGCAGGCGACGCAGTGCTGGTTCAGGATCGGCTGGATGGTTTTGGCATAGCTGAAGGGCGCGCCGGTCAGCCTTTCAAGCGGCTGCAGTTGCTGCGGCGGGTGCTGCATCGCCATGGTTTTATGGGCGTCGGGCCGCGGAGTCGCATCGTTTTCTTCGTGGCAGCCGACGCAGGAAAAACGCTCGTTCGGCATGAGCGTGGCCCAGCTGCGCATGGTCTGCACCACCAGGCCGCTTTCATCCACCAGCTGGAAATAGATCGGTTCCCGGGCCGGGACCTCAAACATGGCGGAGCCGTCGGGGTGGACATCGACTTCGCCGAGGATTTCCTTAGCGTCAAACGAGGCGGATCCAACGCCGACCGGCAGCACGGAGTGAACGCCATAGCCGGAATATTTCCGGCCGGGCCCGACCTCCTTGCGATTGGGTCGCCAGCAGCCTCCGCCGATCGTCGCCGGTTTATAGAAGAGTTTGACCACGCGCAGTTTTTTGATGCTGCCGCGCTCGATGCCTTCGGCGGACGGGCCATAGTAGACATCCTGCACATAGCAGACACCCTTGTCCTTGGTGTAGTCGACGACGCTGGAGCGGATCGGCGGCGCTTTTCTCAGGCGCAGCGGAATGGCTTGGGTGCACGAGAGCGTCGGGTGTGCGGCAAGCAGTTCACGCCGTCCGTCCATGCTCATGTAATAGAGGCTGTAGCGCATGTGCTCGTGTTCTTTGTTCGGAACAACCGTTCCGTTCTGCCGCGTCAGGTAGCCGCCGTGCGGCGTAAAGCTGACCAGAAAGCTGTTTTCATCGAACGGGTAGGGATAGGCATACTGTTCGCCGACCCGGCAATAGTTTTCATTGCTCACCTTTTCGAGCGGCGTCGGCGCCCAGTTCAGGAACGACAGCCCGTCATAATTCTGCCGCCCCTGCGTGGGATCAATCACCACCAGCTTACCGCCCTGCGTGGTGTGATAGCCGCCGGCAATACTCATCGTTTTGCGCGATCCCGGAATGGCGCGGGTATGCTGCAGCGAGGTGGGCGCCATGGAGGTGTTGCCATAATATTCGGTCTGGAAG
>CAZABK010000076.1:0-4699 GCA_964483355.1 uncultured Verrucomicrobiota bacterium
AATGACGCAGCAACAACACTGCCGCGACTTCTTGATATGGGCATCGAGCCCTTTCTGGCCGCGTTGGTCTGCAATGTGGTGGTGGCACAGCGGTTGATCCGCCGGGTGTGTCCCGACTGCGCCGTCCCCTATGTGTCGACGCCGGAGATCCAGGCCCGATGGGGCTTTGCCGCGGCCGAAATGGACGGTGCCGCCTTTAAATCCGCCGTGGGCTGTCCGCGCTGCAAGCACTCCGGCTACCGCGGCCGCGCCGGCATCTATGAAACGCTCTTTTTTGACGACGAAATTCGCGAAATGATCATTCAGCGGCATTCGACCTTGGAAATCGAGGCCGCGGCTCTCAAGAGCGGCAAGCTCACGCCGCTCAAATACAGTGCCGGCCGCAAGGTGCTGGCGGGGGTTTCCACCATGGAAGAGGCGATCACGAAGCTAATGGATTAACGGGTTTTCGAACGATACGATGATGCAGTTTAGATACAAGGCATTGAACAGCTCCGGGAAAACCATCGCCGGGCAGATCGAGGCGGCGACGCAGGAGGCGGCGTGCGAGCGGCTCGAGGCGCGCAATGAGATCGTGCTTTCCATCCGGCCGGTGGCCCGCAGTCTGCGGGAGTCGTTTGTGCAGTTCCAGTCCGCCCGGGCGAAGGTCAAGCCGGAGGAGCTGGTGCTGTTTTCCCGGCAGTTTGCGACCATGTTCCGCGTCGGGGTTCCGCTGCTGCGATCGCTCGATATTCTGCGCGACCAGACTGAGCATCCCGCCCTGCGCAAGGCGGTGAATCAGATCTGTGCCGATATCGAGCGCGGCTGTTCGCTGGCCGAGGCCTTCCGTCAGCATCCGAAGATTTTTCCCGGCATCTATTGCAGCATGCTGGCCGCCGGAGAACTCAGCGGCAATGTGGCCGAAATCCTCAATCGGCTCGGGGAAGTGATTACCCACGAAGCCGAAATCAAAAAGTCGGTCCGCAGCTCCCTACAGTATCCCATCATTGTGCTGGTGGCGCTGGTCGCGGCATTTGTGGTGATGCTGACTTTCGTGGTTCCCCAGTTCATGCCCATTTTCGAGGGGGCCGGTGTGCAGCTTCCGCTGCCGACGCTCATCTGCGTCAAGGCCAGCGAACTAATGCGCCTTCACGGGCTCTATGTGCTGGGGGGGCTGGCGGTTGTCTGGGGCCTGGCGGCGGCCTATTTCCGGCGCGAGGTCGGTCGGTTGAAACTCGACCGCTGGCTGTTGCAGGCCCCGTTGGTTGGCCCGCTGCTGACGCGCTCCTGCATGGCTCGCTTTGCCAACCTCTTTTCCATGCTGCAATACAGTGGCGTGCATGCGATCGATATTATCCGCATCCTCCAGTCCTGCATGGGCAACCTGGCGCTGAAGGAGGAACTGGTGGCGCTGGAGGGAAAGGTTGAAGGGGGGGCAGGTATTGCGAAGTCCTTGACTTGTTCTCATCATTTTCCAACAATGTTGATTAATATGGTCGCGATTGGAGAAGAGAGCGGCCGGCTGGACGAAATGCTGGCTGAAACGGCGCGACACTATGATGTTGAGGTCAAGTTTGCCGTGAAAAAAATGCTTGGTGCAATTGGTCCCATCCTGGCCGTGGCGATGGCTGTCGGCGTAGGTTTTCTGGCTTTCGCCATCTATCTGCCGATGTGGGATATGGTGCAATTGCAAATGAACATGTAACCCGAACAGTTAACCCGGCCCGAAAGGGCCAAACAAGGAGAAAAAAATGACACAGAAAAACAGCAAAGCTGGTTTCACGATGGTTGAGATTATTGCCGTCCTCGTGATCATCGGTATCATGGCTGCCGTTGCGGCGCCGAAGTTCCTCAACATGAGTGCGAAAGCACGACTGAAAGCGGCGGTTGCCGGTATTTCGGAAGCCAAGGCTTCTTTGTCGGTGGCCTATGCCAAGGAATACCTCGACCAGAATGGCGATGCCTCTGCCGTTGACGCGACTGGCGTCATGGGCGAAGTTGACGGTGGTGTGGCCGATGGCGGCACTGTTACCTTCGGCGATGTCGTCGTGCAGTTTGACATCGACGGTGCCGACGTAGATCTTACCGCCACCAGCTATGATGGAACTGACATCAGCTCTGATGGTGTGACCGACACTTGGTCCATGCCTGTCCAGTAACGTTTCGACGTTGATGGTAAAGCAATCCGGCCAGTGCCCGACGTGGCGCTGCCGGATTGTTCTGTTATTCCTTAACAAGGCGCTGCCGACCATGAATATGCCCCGCAAAGCCGGATTCACGATGGTTGAAATGATTGCCGTCCTGGTGCTGATTGGCATCTTGGCCGCTTCCGCTGGCACGACCATGCTTGGAATAACCGGGAAAGCGAAGCAACGTGCCGCGATGGTCGGCATTTCGAACGCCCGGGCCATGTTGTCCCTGGCGTACACTAAGGCATACCTGACGGAGGGGGGATCCGCATTCGAGGTTGATGAGGTCCTCGTTGCCGCAGGTCTTGCTGATGGCGATACGGTTGTGTTTGGCGATATTACGGTCCAGTTTGATAAAAAAACAGCGACTGAAATCGAATTCTCCGTAACAAAATATCAGAATGATATGGACGGGGTAGATCTTGGCTCGCCGCTGCCAACGTGGGTGATGCCGGATTCATGATCCGCAGTCGAAAAATTAAACACAAAGAGCACGAAGCTTGAAGTTCTTTGTGTCTTGAGCGCAGCGGGTTTATAAACCTGGATTCGGAAATGAAATCACCACGAAACACGCGAAAACCTTGCGCAGGATTTTTTCAGGCAGGATTACAGGATGAAATACGATTCCGTTTATCCTGTAATCCGGTCAAAAATGAGTTCCGGCTTGCTGAACTGCATGGACGATGGATGAAAACGTCCAGTACAGCCGGATTTACGATGGTGGAGATCCTTACGGTTTTGCTGGTGCTGGGGGTGCTGGCGGCGACGGCGCGCGGGCTTTTTTCGAACGCGGATTATGCGCGCGAGGCGGCCGAGGCGGAGCAGCTGCGGATGGACCTGCGCTATGCCCAGCAGCGGGCCATCGGCTCGCTCGAGGATGTGGTGGTGAAGATTAACAAGAATCAGGATGCCTACTGGTTCGCGGACGATGATCATGTGTTTGTTAACGGCGCCAACCGCATTGAGCTTGAATCGGATCTGAAAAGCAGCCCCAACATAACCTTTGAGGCGCAGACGGGACTGCCGACAAAGGATACGACCTATAGCTACCGGATTGGCGAATCCTGTGAAGTGACGGTGAACGGGGAAACGGGGCTGGTTCAATGAATCACGATTCCAGGTCGTCGGCCGGTTTTACGCTGCTGGAAGTGGTGATTGCACTGATCGTGATGGCGATTGTTTCGACGGCATTTGTGCCGATGATCCGCCTGATGCAGCAGCGCACGGCGCAGAGCGCAGTTTCCGTCAGCCAAATGTATGCGCTGCAGAACCAGATGGAGCAGTTGGTGCAGGCGTTCGAGCAGGAAATGGAGGATGGCGGCACCGCGGCGTCGTTCCGCAACCAGGTCGACGGACTGCTGGCCGCAGGCTTCTCGCTGGCGGACAATCGGCTGGTGGAGCGTAGCGGCGAAAACCTGGTTGATGGCGGTCCGGACTCAACCCTGCTACTGGTGGGTATCCGGGATGCATCGGGCTATCGCCTGCGGCGCCTGTTCGGCCATCCCTGAAGCCGAGCCTGTATTTTTTTATGAACCCTCTTTCCAAACAGTTCACAACAAACGTCGGGCGGGAACGCCGGGCCGGTTTTTCCCTGGTGGAGCTGGTGGCGGTGCTGCTGATCATCGGCATTGTTGCCGCGGTGGCGGGCGCGTTTGTAGCGCCGTTGGCGCAGGGCTTTGTGTCGGGCCGCCGCATGTTGCGGGCGGCGAATGCCTCGCAGTTTGCGCTGGAGCGCATGAGCCAGCTGCTGGCAATGGCCTCGGGCCAAACCATTGTGGTGACGGGGAATTCCGAAATTTTTGTGGATTCGCAAACCGGCGAGGAGTCGGATCGCGATGTGCTGCTGGCGTTCGATGCCGACAGCCATGCGATCAACCTGAACGGCGAGCCGCTGCTAACCGATGTGGCCGCATATTCGGTGGCCTATGCGGGCGGGATGATCAGCAACCGGGTTGTCTTCCGGTTTGCGCCGAACTGCCCGCTCGATCTGGTGATTTTTCCGAGGAACTGATGATGAGCAGCAGGAAGACCCCATTTGTTCAGAAGACGTTTCAACGGCGCAAGGCCGGCTTCTCGCTGCTGTCGATTGTGGTGACGCTGATCCTTTTATCGATTTTCGGCGCCGCCATGGCGACACTGCTTCATCGCGGCTGGAACAGCCATATCCAGGCCTACGATATCATGCGGGCACGCTATCTGGCCCAGTCCGGCATCAACTTTGCGCTGAGCACCGGTGATCTGGCAGCACTCGAAGCGGGCGACCCGGTGACGCTGCAGCTGGGCGACAGCGAGCAGTTCGAAGTGACCGTAACCCGCACCGACGGCAAGTTCCGGATCCGTTCGATCGGCTCCACCGGCATCGGTTCCAGCCGGGAAACGCACCGCGTTCAGACCCGCAGTGCCCTTTTGGGCGACAGCTGGGATCCGGATGAGGCCCCGCCGGATGTTGGAGAGGGCCACCTCCCGCCATTCGAGGACGATGCCGACGATGCCGACGATGACGACGACGATGACGACGATGACGACGACGA
>CAZABK010000076.1:4799-14750 GCA_964483355.1 uncultured Verrucomicrobiota bacterium
ACGATGCCGACGATGCCGACGATGACGACGACGATGACGACGATGACGACGACGATGACGACGATGACGACGACGACGATGACGACGACGGGGGGGGCGATCTTTCAAACTGGAAAATCACGCAGAGCGCGGGACAGTATGACGGCTTTGAGCTCGTTGATATTTCCCTGCAGAGTGAGCTGGGGCAAACAGATGGCATGATTGCCACCGATATGAATGCCTCGCAGTTTATGGAGTATGACCCGGAGGGTAATACGCATTATATCGGCCATCAGGTCCTCTATTTTAACCGGTTGCCTCTGTTTGAAGAAAGCTGGGCTTCCAACAGTTTCCAGATGAGTTATGAGGTTCAGGTAAAGATGGCCTGGCAAAAGAATCGTCGTTACGGCGCCCTGGGATTGGTGGTGATGCTGGAAAATGAAGGCGGGCTATCCAATGGAAAGAGTGAAGGGTATTATATTTCGCTGATGCGCTATTTGAAGCAGAACGAGAGCGGCAGGTACTGGAAGACCTGGTCATACAACTATGATGGCATCCCCAATTCGATCAAGCCGCCGGGCGAGGCGGGGCAGCGGTTGCTCGTGGTTTGGAAGCAGTCGATCAGCAACGGCCAGCTGAGCCGCGAATGGATTGCCTACAAGGACCTGAGCAATCGCGGCGACTGGGTGGCGGATGTGAGCGACGGGTACAGCGGGCAGGGGTTCAAGAGTCTGTCCACCATCGGGGTGCGCGTGGTTGAAGCGCGCGTCGCCGATAAAAAATATCATTATCTGCAGGTTCTCCGGGGGGATATTAAAGACGGCCCCGCGCGCGCCGGCAACGAAAGCGGCCACGACATCAATGCCGGCCGGCTGGCCTATTTCCCGAAAAATCATGGCGGATCATTTCCGCAGTGGAGCCCGCTCGATTATGACAACTGGGTGGCGACCAACGACTATTTTACGCTGACGCGCATGGAGGATGGCTGGGATGGCGTCAATACCAACGGGCAGTCGGCGATTGTTATCCTGTCGGACAACGGCACCATCCGCACCGAGGCCTTGCCGACGCCCGACAGCGGCGATTGGTCCGCCGACCGGTACGAGGTCGGGCTGCATGCAACCGGTAATTTAAGCAGCTTCCTTTCGAATGAAATGTATTATGATGAATTTGCCTTGCGCTACCTGTTGAACCGGGCCGCGGGCAGTGGGGGTTCCGGCGGAGTGAGTTATTATGATGAATAATGCGAATGCGGCCTGGCGGCAGAAGATTCCTCGCAGAGGCGCAAAGATTGCAGAGAAAAACAGAACCTCTGCGTACTCAGCGCCTCTGCGAGGGGAAAATAGTCCAGAGAGGTATAGGGGAATGATGAGCCGGGCGGCCTTTCTGCTGGCCTTTTGCGCGGCGATCCCGGCCGTGGCGCTGAATGATCCGAGCCGCGGGGAAGTCGACCAGGAAGCCATCAAACAGGATGCCCTGAAGCGCTTCTGCATCTATATGCAGCAGCGGAACCCGCACATCAAGGGGTGGAAAACGGGAGCCATTCCGACGGATAAGGAACTCGAAACGCTGTTCAAGCGCCACCCCAATCTGGAAAAGGAACTGAACCGCATTGTTGCGGAGTTCTGTCACGAGCTGGAAGCCGACAAGCAAAAGCTGGAGCGCTACCGCCGGCGGAAAACGGCCGGCCAATCGTAACGCGTTCGCGCTACGATGCTGAAAGCTGGTTCTGGATAAAGGTGATGGTGGCCGGCAGCTCCTGCGGGCGGGAGATAAAGTAGCCCTGTACCAGGTTGCAGCCCATTTCATGGACGGCCTGCAGCTGTTCTTCGGTCTCAATGCCTTCCACGGTGACCTTGAGCTCCAGTTCGGTAGCAAGCGTGATAATGTTACGCACGATGATGGCATTGCGCGGATCCATGTCCTTGATAAACCGCCGATCAATCTTGATCGCATCGACCGGCAGTTCGGCCAGATAGGAGAGCGCCGCGTAGCCGGTGCCGAAATCGTCGATGGTGATGCCGACGCCGAGCTCCTTGAGCTGATGAATCATGCGAATGGCTTCGGCCGGATTTTCCATCAGGGAGGATTCGGTGATTTCCAGGTTGAGCAGCTGGCTGGGGCAGTCGGAGATTTCGAGGATCTGTTTAACCTCGCCGGCAAAATTGGGCAGGTACAGCTGGCGCGGCGACACATTAACCGAAACAACGCGGTGGCGGGCCAGATCGGGAAACTGCTCCAGCAGTTCCACGGCATCCATGCAGGCCTGCTGCAGCACAAAGATGCCCAGGTCGGCGATGATGCCCGACTCTTCGGCCACGGGAATGAAGCGGTCGGGGGCGATTTCGCCGTGCTTGGAATGAATCCAGCGCACGAGCGCTTCCAGTCCCCGGACCTCCCCCGTGGCCGGATCCACCAGCGGTTGGTAGCGTAAGACAAATTCATCGCGCGGAATGGCCTGATGCAGATCGTTTTCCATCCAGCGAAAGTCGAGCAGTTTTTCCTGCGGCAGATCGTTGAAGTCGTAAACGCCGCCTTCGGGGTTGCCGCTTTTCTTGGCCTGGTACATCGCCATATCCGCACAGCGAATCAGATGGAAGATATCGTCGAACGGCCGGTCGATGTGGAGGATGCCGATGCTGGCGCTGACAAAGATACTGCGCTGGTTGATGGAGTAGGGGCTGGCGATGGTGTGGCGAATGGTTTCGGCAATCAGGAGTGCGGTTTGGGGGGTGACGTCGTGCAGCACGATCACAAATTCATCGCCGGCCCACCGGCAGATTTGGGCATCGAAGCCGTCAAACACCTCGCGCATGCGATCCGCAATGCATTTGAGCAGTTTGTCGCCGACAATATGGCCATAGCAGTCGTTCACCGGCTTGAAGCGGTTCAGGTCGATCAGCAGCAGTGCGGCGCTGCGGTCGGGGTCGGCCAGGGTGGGGGCGAGCCGGGTCAGTTCATCCTGCAGGGCCTGGCGGTTGATCAGGCCGGTGAGCGGATCGTGGTGGGCCTGGTGGGTCAGCTGCTGGATGTTGCAAATCTTCTGGCGGCCCAGCGAAAGATGTTCGGAGATGGACTGGAGCATTTCAATGTGGACCGGATCAAAGATGTAGTCGGCATGGAAATATTCCACCAGCAGCACGCCGTCCCGCAGATCGTCGGTCTGCAGCGGCACCGCCAGCAGCAGCTCAGAGGGGGTGCCGGGCAGCTGGTGTGCCTCCTGGTCGTTGCGAAACAGGTGCAGCGGGCGCTGGTGCGGCTGCAGTTGCCGCAGCAGCGCCCGGCAGCGTTCCAGCCGCTGGGGGGCCGCCTCGTCCACATGCCGGCTGGAGGTAAAGTAGAGCAGGTCGTGCGGCGCATCGTCGGTGCTGCTGGCGGCCATCAGCATTTCGTCGATATTGAAGATTTGGTTCAGCACCTTGAAAAAGAGGGCATAAAGTTCATTGTTGGTCCGGGCCTGCTGCAAAAACCGTCCGGAGAGCAGGTGGGCGCTGTTGATGCCTTCCAGCAAAATCTGGCGCGTGGCATCGGTGACGGTGCGGACAATCCGAATGCATTCGCCGGCGGCATTGAGCTGCTGAATGCACTGGGCCTCGCCCCAGCGCCATTGTCCGCTATGGTTGCGGATGCGGAAGCGGAGCGAATACGTTGAGCGCTGTGTGTCCGTGGTGTGCTGGTCGATGGCCTGCGTGACGGCCAGGTCGTCCGGGTGGATCAGGCCCATCAGGGCCTTGCGGTCCGGAATCTGTTCGTCGCGGTAGCCGAACAGCTGCTTGAATTCGGGCGAGATATACAGCGTCCCGCTGCGCACATCCAAATCAAGGACGCCCGAATGCGCCGCTTTAATCGCCAGCACCAGCCGATCGTGGTTTTTTGAAAGAAAGCTCATCCGGACTCGCTTGTTTTAGACCCCTACAATAAAACCCCTTCGGGCATGACGCCGGCATCGTTGTGGTCCCACCAGCGGCCGGGTTCGACGCCGATATACTTGATGCTCTTGGTCGTCATTCGGTTGCCGCGCGATTTGACGCCCTTGACGGCGATGTCGGCCGGGTTAAAGCGCTGCTGGTGGATGCGCTGGCCCTTGGCGGGGTTATACTTCACATAGATTGCTTCGGGCGTACCGTCGACCAGCAGTTGGAGCTTGGACTTTTCGCTCTGGCTCATGAAATATTCGCGGTTCATGATGGCGCCGCCGATCTTGAAGCGCTTGAGATAGGTGATGCGCGAGTCGGTGTAGACACAGGTGTACTGCTTGTCGCGGTCGAACACTTCAACGCGCTCAATCTTGCCGTCGACAAAGATTTTATCCGGCGGCTGGACGACTTTGTACTGCCCGTTTTTCATGACGAGCAGCAGTTTGTCGAGCGAGGAGCATTCGAGGATGACTTCGCCTTTGACGGCGGTGCCGATGTAGCCGTTTTCGTCCTGCTTAATCTGCAGCTCGGAAGCGGTCAGTTCGCGCACGTCGGTCTCCTTGAAGCTGGCGGCTTCGGTGCGGCGCGGATATTCGGCTTTGTATTCTTTGATGAGCCGCTTGATGTAGCGGATCGCGTAGCCCTTGAGCGCCTTGAGATCTTTTTCGACCTGCGCGAGTTCGGCGAGAATCTCTTCGATGTCCTTGCGGTTTTTATTGATGTCGAAGAGCGAGATGCGCTTGATGCGCACGCCGAGCAGCATTTCAATGTCGGCGTCGACAATTTCGCGCTTGAGCTGGTTCTTGAAGGGTTTGAGGCCGTCGTAGATCGCCGCAAAGACCGCTTCGAGCGTTTCGCACTCCTCGATCTTTTTATAGATGCGGTTTTCAACAAAGATCTGCACGAGCGTCTTGTTGTGGAAATCGTCGAGTAGCTTGTTTTTGCGCAGCGTCAGTTCGCCTTCAAGAATTTCGAGCAGCTGGCGCGTGTTTTCGCGTAGCACCTCGTCGACATTCATTTCGACCGGGCGATTGTTGCGCAAACAGATGAGGCGGCTCGAAACGGAGGTTTCGCACTTGGTGAAGGCGTAGAGCGATTCAATCGCCTTGTCCTGCGACGCGCCCTGCGAAAGCGTCAGCTCGATCTCCACCTTTTCAGCGGTAAAGTCGTCAATGTTGCGCACCGGCACCTTTTTCTTTTTGACGGCGTCCTCGATGGAGGCCATCAGCGTGTCGGTCGTAATGCCGTGCGGCAGTTCGGTGATGACGAGGCGGTTGTTTTTGCGCGGCTCGATTTTTGCGCGGAGCTTAACCTTGCCGTTGCCCTTGTTATATTCCGAAACGTCCATCAGGCCGCCGGTCTGGAAGTCGGGCAGCAGGTTGAGTTCGACGGGCGTGCGCTTCTTTTCGCGCAGAATTTCAATCTGCGCTTCGAGCAGTTCGATAAAGTTGTGCGGCAGGATGCTGGTCGAAAGGCCGACGGCGATACCGTCTGCGCCGAGCATAAGCATCAGCGGCAGTTTGCAGGGGAGGGTGACCGGCTCCTGGTTGCGGCCGTCATAGCTCGGAATCCACTCCGTCAGCTCCTTGTTGAAAATCTCGTTACGCGCCAGATTGGTGAGACGACATTCGATGTAACGCGAGGCAGCGGCACGGTCGCCGGTGTAAATGTTACCAAAGTTACCCTGGCCTTCGATCAGGTAGCGCTTGTTGGTGAGCGTCACCAGCGCGTCGGCAATTGAGGCGTCGCCGTGCGGATGATACTGCATCGTGTGGCCGACAATGTTAGCCACCTTGATGAAGCGGCCGTCATCCTTTTCCTTGAGCGCGTGCAGGATGCGGCGCTGCACCGGCTTGAGGCCGTCTTCGAGCGCGGGAATCGCGCGGTCGCAGATGACATACGAGGCATACTGCAGGAAGTTAAAGTCGACCAGGTGCTTGAGCGGTCCGTGCTCTTCGTGCAGCGGATCAAAGCCCTTCTTTTCCTCCACGACCGGCTTGGGTTCCGCCGCGGGTTCCTCGTCGATCAGCTCGACCGCTTCCTCGAACAGTTCCAGTTCTTCGTTTTTTTTCTTACGTGACATAGCTAAATTTTCAGTCCCTATTGCATCTCGGCGTCGACGACGAGGTTGTCCATAATGTATTCGCGGCGCTCGGGCGTGTTCTTGCCCATGTAGAAGGAGATGACTTCCGAGACGGAGTGGTCGCCTTCAACGGTCACCGGCGTGAGCCGGATGCCGTCGTCGCTGATAAAATCCTTAAACTCGCCGGGCGAGATTTCGCCGAGCCCTTTGAATCGGGTGATCTCCGCGCCGCGCCCGAGCTTGCTGATCGCCTTGACGCGCTCCTCTTCGGAATAGCAGTAGATTGTCTCCTTCTTGTTGCGCACGCGGAAGAGCGGCGTTTCGAGAATCTTCAGGTGGCCGTCGCGCACGAGCGATTCGAAGAAGCGCAGGAAAAAGGTGATCATCAGGTTGCGGATATGCAGGCCGTCGACGTCGGCGTCGGTGGCGAGGATGACCTGGTTGTAGCGCAGCTGGTCAATGTTTTCCTCAATGTTGAGCGCACGCATCAGGTTGTAGATCTCGACGTTTTTATAGAGCGCGTCGCGCTTGAGGTCGCAGACGTTGAGCGGCTTGCCCTTGAGAGTAAAGATGGCCTGGTTGTTGGCGTCGCGGCAGCTGACGAGCGAACCGGCGGCCGACTGACCCTCGGTGATGAAAATCTGTGTCTCGAGATGCTTCTGCTTCTCGCGGTTAAACTTGTTTTTGCAGTCCTTGAGCTGCGGGATGCGGATCGAAACCGACTTGGAGCGCTCGCGCGCCAGCTTCTTGACCGAGTTGAGCTCCTTGCGCAGCTTCTGCGTCTCCTCAATCTTGGCGACAAGCTTTTTGGCCTCGGCCGTATTGCGGTGGAGCGAGTCGGCCACGGCCTGGGAAATCTTGGCGACGAGGTCGGAGCGGATTTCGGAGTTGCCGAGCTTGTTCTTGGTCTGGCTCTCGAAGATCGGTTCCTTCAGCCGGATGGCGACCGCGCCGAGGACGCCTTCGCGGACGTCGTCACCGGAAAACTTTTTGCCGGCAAAGTCGTTGATGCCGCGCAGCAGCCCTTCGCGGAAGGCGGAAAGGTGGGTGCCGCCGTCGGAGGTATACTGGCCGTTGACGAACGAATAGTATTCTTCGGAAAAGCGGTTGGTGTGGGTGAAGGCAAATTCCAGCGTCTTATCCGTGTAGTGGAACGGCGGATAGATTTTTTCATACTGGGATTCGTCGCGGATCAGGTCGAGCAGGCCGCCCTTGCAGTGGTAGAGCTCGCCGTTAAACCAGATCTTGAGCTTCGGGTTCAGATAGGCATAAAAGCGCAGCCGCCGCGCGAGATGGTCGGGATTAAACTTAAACTTTTTGAAGATGTCCGCGTCGGGCGAGAAGGCCACGTAGGTGCCGTTGGCCTCGTCGGTCTTGCCCTTTTCCTCGCGGATCAGGTTGCCCAGCTCAAACTCCGCCTCGACAAATTCGCCGTCGCGGTGCGAGCGGACCAGGAAATAGGTGGAGAGCGCGTTGACCGCCTTGGTGCCGACGCCGTTGAGACCGACCGAAAACTGGAAGACGTCATCGTTATATTTTGCGCCGGTGTTGATCTTCGAAACGCAGTCGACCACCTTGCCCAGCGGAATGCCGCGGCCATAGTCGCGGATCGTCACCATGTCCTCTTCAATGGAGACGTCGATCCGGTCGCCGTGCCCCATGATGAATTCGTCGATGCCGTTGTCGATCACCTCTTTGACGAGAATGTAGATGCCGTCGTCATAGTGCGCGCCGCTGCCCGTGCGGCCGATATACATGCCGGTACGCAGCCGGATGTGCTCGAGCGACGAGAGCGTCTTGATTTTGTCTTCGGTGTATTCGTGCTTCTTCTTTGCGGCCATGTGCCTAAAATCCCCTGGAACCACAAGATGTGGATATAAATTGATTCTGAACCTACAAAATCTACCAATTCACCCCCGCGCCTTCAAGCGGTTCACCCAATGTTTTTGCCTGATGCGCGGAATTTTTGGCCACAAAAAACACAAAGAAGATCAAAAGGAGGGCAGAACACGAACTGCAAGACCGCTTGGCGACCTTTGCGGCTTTGCGTGAAATAATTATGTGCGAAGAGGGTTTAACTCCGCTACTATTATCCGATGGCTCGGAAACGGAAAAAGAGATTGCGGCGGTGGCGCAGGATTCTGATTGCGCTGCTGCTGATTTATGTCGCGCACGAAATCCGCTTCTGGATTCCGCAGCGCATCCGTCCGCCCGAAGGCGTCAGCCCCGTCAGCGTGGAGCTGAAAACCACCGCCTACTGCCATTGCCGCCGCTGCTGCAGTTATTTCGGGTATGGACCGCTCTCGTTCCAGAAGGTTGGCCTTTTCCGCTTTCGGCGCAAGCATGTCGGCAAAACCTCCTCCGGCGCGATGGTGCGCCCCGGAACCCTTGCCGCCGACACGACTATCTATCCCTACGGAACGATCATGTATATTCCCGGCTATGGCTACGGCCGCGTCGAAGACACCGGCGGCGCCATCAAGGGCCAGCATATCGACCTCTACCGTCCCAACCACTGGTTTGCCCGGCTCTGGGGCGCGCAGCCCACACAGGTAAAAGTCTGGTTGCCAAAGGAAAATCCTGGAAAAAGCCCGAATGACGAAACATCCAAGCCGGAAGGAAGCCAAAATCCGCCACTTAAAACTTCGTAGATTTTCACCACGGAGGTCACGGAGGAAGAGCCTCTGTGCCCTCTGTGCCCTCTAGCGTAGCGGGGGTTAAAAGCTTTCCGCATAATACGAAGGTTTCTATTTTTCATTGTACTAGGGTGAAATCCAAAACGCGGGTTTGTCCGGCCTTTTAGCGTTCAGTTTGTTTAGGTAATTGGGTGATTCGTGCTTCGGCATTCATTCGTTTTGAGTATTTCGTGCTTAGTATTTGAAATCCCCTTGCCTTGTTTGCACGGATTCTTGTACGTTTTCGCACCTCTTTAATCACGCGGGCCTGTAGCTCAGTCGGTCAGAGCAGGAGACTCATAATCTCTTGGTCGGGGGTTCAAGTCCCTCCAGGCCCACCACCTTTTCTAAAAAGGAGAAAAACCATGCTTAAAGGAATCGATCCGATTATCAGCCCCGAGCTGTTGAAAATTCTGTCCGAAATGGGCCACGGCGACGAAATCGTACTGTCCGACGCGCATTTTCCGGGCCACACCTTTTGCCCGAAAAATGTACTGCGCGGCGATGGCCTGCAGATTCCCGACCTGCTCGAAGGCATCATTCCGCTCTTCGAACTCGACTGCTATGACGATCCGCTGATCATGATGGCCGCCGTTGAAGGCGACGAGCTCGATCCGCAGGTGGAAACGGACTATATGGAATCGATTCGCAAGGCGGCTCCGGACGCGCCGGCGCCCAAGCGCATCGGTCGCTTCGAATTCTATGACCGCGCAGAAAAAGCCTACGCCTGCGTCGTCACCGGCACCACCGCCAAATATGGCAACATTATCCTGAAAAAAGGCGTCACGCCGATCGGCTAGTGCGTCCAAAGTGGTTCTGGGCCAAAGGGTAACGCCGATTTGCACGGATCCTTTATTTGATCTGTGTTTGTCCGTGGCTACCCATATCTGCGTTTTAACCATTCTCGACCGGCTCCGGTTTTGAAATAGTTTTTCCGCCTTCGTGCATCGGTGTAGTTGTCGAAATACTCGAAGTGCAGAAGCGTGAGCGGACGCCGGTTCTTTGTGCGGGAGACTTGTCCGGCCAGGTGTTGTTCCATGCGTTGAATCAGGTTTCGGCAGGAGCCCTTGTAGCGATAGGTTCCATCGGCGGACTGCAGCACGTAGGCTGCTGATTGAGGTTCCACGGTCTGGATGGCCTGATCAAGCGTCATAAAAAATGGTGCTCGGAGCCGGACTTGAACCGGCATGGCCGCAATGGCCGAGGGAGTTTAAGTCCCTTGTGTCTACCAATTTCACCATCCGAGCATTTTATATTCAGTTTGTCGGGGAGTTTTCCGCCTTCGGTGCGAAGCACC
>CAZABK010000077.1:0-13659 GCA_964483355.1 uncultured Verrucomicrobiota bacterium
AAGCGGTTCCGCCATTGCAATCCGCGGCCTGCAGGATCTGCGGGAATGGAGCGAGGTTTCGGCAGATTACCAGCCGCTGCCGGACACCAAAGGCGTGGTGGTTTTGGGGCGTGTGGAAGCGGCGAAAAGTGAGGAGGTCAACGGGGTGCTGCAGGTGCGCAACCTGAAGATCGAGCCGTGGACCAGCGCCGCCTATCCCGCCAGCCCGGAACTCAGCAGCTATGCGACCCTTTCCGAGGATCAGCAAAGCCTCTACATGATGGTCTTTAACCTCAATTCCGAAAAAGATCTGACCACGGAGATTTCCTGGTCCGGATTTGAGGCGGAGTCGGCACTCTATTCGGAGGTCAACGGCACGTCCGCGTCCGCGGTCAATTCCGCGGATGACCGGGTTGGCTTTACTGCACAGGATGCGCCGCTCACGCTGCGTGGAGCGACTTCGCTACGGCACACCTTCCCGGCGCATTCCGCTACCGGAATTATTTTAAAAAAATACACCGGGGATCGGGAGGAATACAAGACCCAGCTGGATGCGCCGGAGGAGACGCCAGCCGTTGCCGATGAAAGCGCCTATCGGGTTCTGTTCATTGGGGACAGCATTACGCGTCATGGTGCGAATGAAAATACCATCAGGCGTTTGGGGTGGGATCATGTCGCGGGCATGGCCGCCAGCAGCGAAGAAAAGGACTATGTTCATCAGTTTGCCGGGCTGCTCCAAACCGTGATGCCGGATCGACCGGTTCAGATTTACTATCACCAGGGCGGAGGTTCGGGGAAGGCTGTGCAGCGTTTGTCGGCGATTGATGAGGTCTTGTCGGTTAAGCCGCATCTGGTTGTGGTTCAGCTGGGCGAGCATGAGAAGGAGCCGGACGGAGTCGACGCGTTGAGAAAAAATTATGAGGCGCTGGTGACCTCCTTTGATTCTCAGGATCCGCGTCCGCAGATTCTTGCGACCGGGGTGTGGAGTTTGTGTAAACAGATTCAGAATGATGCCGGGCAGTTTGTATATACCGGCTGGAACGCAATCGTGGAGAAGACGATGCGGGATGTATGCGAACGCCATGGCATCACCTTTGTGTCGGTAAGCGATCTGGCCGGTGACAAATCCTGCCGGGGATGGGGAACGCACAACGGCGTCAAGTGGCATCCGAATGATAAGGGGCACGCGGGATACGCCCGCAAGCTGTTCGACGCATTCCAGCAGGGGAATTTTCACCACCCGCTTCGCTAGAGGCCACAGAGGCACAGAGTTGCAAAGGCTCCTGCTCTCTGTGCCTCCGTGTTCTCTGTGGTGAAAAACTCACGTTTATTCGCGTCCATTCGTGGTTCAAAAATTCGGTTGCGGAGTATCCGCGCTAAGTTCTCTGTGGTTCAAACCCTTCGTAAACAGGATGGTTTTAGAGAGGAAAAAATGGCTGAGCAAAAAGAAAAAAAACACAACGAGTATGAGCGGGAACCGGTTCCGCAGTCTGCGCGCAAAGGGTTCCGGGCGTTTATCGGCATGTATGCCGGCGAGCACTGCGCGGGAACCGAGCTGATGATCGGTCCGCTGTTTGTCGCGGCGGGCGTCAGTGCCGTGGATGTGCTGTGGGGGCTGCTGGTGGGTAACCTGCTCGCCGTGCTCAGCTGGATGTTCCTGTGCGCACCGATCGCGGTGCGCTGCCGGCTGACGCTCTACTACCAGCTTGAAAAAATCTGCGGACGCGACCTTGTTACACTCTACAACCTCGCCAACGGGATCATGTTCTGCTTTCTGGCCGGGGCGATGATTACCGTTTCGGCCACGGCGGTCGGCGTCTGGTTCGATTTTCCCATGCCGGGGCTGAACGACCTTTTTCCAAACTCGGTGGGATGGGTGATCGCAGTGCTGGTCGTCGGGGCCATGATTTCCGTTGTTGCCGCCTGGGGCTACGATACGGTTGCCAACGTGGCCAACGTTGCCGCGCCGTGGATGGTGCTGGTCTTTTTTGCCTTTGGAATCATCGGGCTGCGCCAGTTTATTGAAGTAACCGGCGCGGAGGTTCATTCTGGTTCCGAACTTTGGAACCTTTGCACAACCACCATCTGGAAGGGCGGGGAGCCGCTGGCAGGACAGGCCAAGTTTACATTCTGGCACGTCACGTTCTTTGCTTGGTTCTGCAACATGGCAATGCATGTGGGGATGTCGGATCTTTCCGTGTTTCGCTTTGCAAAAAAATCATGGCACGGCCTTGCCTCCGCATCCGGTATGTATGTCGGGCACTTTATGGCCTGGCTGGCCGCTTCTATTCTGTATGCACTGCAGGTTCACCTTGACCCGGCCAACACCGATGTGCTGCCGGGGCCGATGGCCTACCGCGCAGCAGGCGTCGCCGGGCTTCTTTGCGTGATTGTTGCCGGGTGGACTACCGCCAACCCGACCATCTATCGTGCCGGGCTCGCCTTCCAGGCGATCATGCCCAAAAAGTCGCGCTTTGCCGTAACCATCGGAACCGGGCTGCTGGCAACGCTTGCCGGTATGTTCCCGGCCATTGCCATGCGGCTGCTCGGCTTTGTGGCGCTTTATGGACTCATCCTGATGCCGATGGGCGCCGTCATTTTTGCGGACTTCTGGATTTTTCCAAAACTTGGACTCAAGCAGTTCTATGCGGAGCATCGCAGCCTGAAAATCAACTGGGCGGCGGGCATTGCCTGGATCGCCACGCTGGCCATTTGCGTCGGGCTGGTCATGACCGGAAGGCCGCAGTTTCAAATCTATTTTGTGTCGCTGCCGGGATGGTTCATCGCCTCGGCGCTGTATATTGGAATCAGCAAGCTTACTCAGAAAGGAGCTGATGTATGAAAGTGATCCTTCAAATAATATCCTGGGTATCGCTTGTGCTGATCACGGCGGCCCCGACACTTTTCTTCACTGAAAAAATCGCGCTGGAGTTGAATAAGGCTCTCATGCTTTCCGCGACGATCAGCTGGTTTGCCTGTGCTCCGGGGGGAATCCTGCGGCGGATTTTGCGGTTGTGAAGCCATGCGGTCATACGCTGTGATGTAATATAATGAAAAATAAAGTAATTTGCGGCGGTTGTTGGCCTCACCTACACTAACGAACTTGAAGATACGATATGTGTTTCCACTAATGGATTGAAGAGCAGCGAATAAAGGATAGAGAAATGAATAAAATAATTGCAGGAATGATTACAGTTGCAGCATTAGCCGTATCCGCTCAGGCGAAGGTGACTTTTTCTGATGATTTCAAGCGGGATGATACAGCGCAGGGTGAAGGGCTGGGTGCGAAGTGGAATACCACCGGAGGGATCTTTCTTAATTCCGGTGTAGCCAAGACTCAGGCGTCGGGA
The DNA here is from genome assembly GCA_964483355.1 of uncultured Verrucomicrobiota bacterium. Taxonomy (GTDB): domain Bacteria; phylum Verrucomicrobiota; class Kiritimatiellia; order Kiritimatiellales; family Pontiellaceae; genus Pontiella. The sequence goes on from CAZABK010000077.1 coordinate 3,330, forward strand.
AGGCAGCTGGCCATTTATAATGGGGCTGTGGCGCTTAACAACAGTTTTAGTCTCAAGCTGAATATGTATGCCCAGGCCAACGGCAGATATGCGGGCATTGTATTTCATTATATTGATTCTGATAACTATTACGTGTTGCGTACTAAATTCCAGGATGCGGCTGCCAGTGTGTGGCAGGCTCTTAAGGTGGAGGAGGGCGTTCAGTTCATTCTGTGGGAAGAACCGGTCGGTGCCGGCAAAATGCCGCTTAAGAGCTGGCGGACGCTACAGCTTTCTGAAACCGAAAAGGGTGCCTTTCACTTAAAGATCACGAATCCTTCAGGGACAGAAACCTATGTAGACAGTTCGTTTTATGACAGCAGTCTAACCGGAGGAACCGCGGGGTTTATCTTTGATGGCAGTTATGTCTGGGCGGGGAAGTTTGAGTTAAGTGCAGAAGAGGGCGCGTGGCCGCCGGTTGCATCAATGTAAACTAATGTAAAATAAAGCGATTCGTGCGAGTAGCTTGGGGCGTCTATAATGAATCCAATTTGAGGGTGCAGTATATTTCGATCGGCGAGTTGATAAAAACAGTAGGCAAAGGAGATGGGAATGAAAAAGATAATTGTAGGAGTGCTTGCATTGGTGGCGGTTGCTGCATCTGTTCAGGCGGCGACCAATTTTGTGGACAGTTTTACTCGGGATAATACTGCAAACCCGGACGGCGGGCTGGGATCTGACTGGAATGTTGACAGTGGAATCTTCCTTAATTCGGGCAACGCCAAGACCCAGACTGCGAGTGATCAATTCGCCATTTACAACGGCGCGGTGACGCTGACCAATGCGTTTGAGCTCAGTCTGGACATGTACGGTCAGGCGGGCGGCCGGTATATTGGTGTTGTTTTCCACTATCTGGATGAAGATAACTATTATCTGCTGCGTACCAAATTTGACGGTGACGAAGAGGATGATGTGTGGCAGCTGCTCAAGGTGGAGTATGGATCCCAATCCGTTGCGGCTTCGGGCTCTTTTCCCGCCGGGTCCATGCCGGTTAATTCAGAATGGCGAAGCATGCATCTTTCTGAAACCGAAAGCGGCGTGTACAGCTTCTCAATCTCCGATCCGGCTGAAACAACCAACTATGTTGCGGCTGCCTTTACCAACCACAACCTTTCAGGCGGAACCTCCGGGTTTTATTTCAGCGGCAGTTATTGCTGGGCGGATAACTTTGATCTGACCGTGCAGGATGGTGACTGGGATATAACAACAGTGGCTGTTACCGACGATTTTAATCGGGAGAACACTGCGAATCCGGATGGAGGACTGGGAGATCACTGGGATACAGACTATGGGATTTTTCTGAACTCCAATGTCGCCAAGACCCAAACGGGTGGTGAACAACTAGCCATCTATAACGGCGCTGTATCGCTGACCAATGCGTTTGATGTCAGTCTCGACATGTATGCACAGGCCAATGGCCGCTATGTCGGTATTGTGTTCCACTATATGAATTCAAGTAACTATTACCTGCTACGTAATAAATTTCACAATACGGAGGCTGGGAAATGGCAGTTCATGAAAGTGGAGAACGGAGCGTCTGCCGAGGTTTTGGCCTGGGGCGATATTGCCACCAATTCAATGCCGATTAATACCTGGCGGACTATGAATCTTTCCGAAACCGCACTGGGAGAGTACAGCTTTTCAATCACGGATCTCGCCGGAACGACCACCAATGCGTCCGGCTCCTTTGTGGACCGTACCTTTACTGGCGGATCTGCCGGGTTTTATTTCAGTCACAGTTTTGCGTGGGCGGATAACTTTGACTTAACAGCATTGACGGGCGCGTGGCCGATTCCCGAACAACTGGAAGGTGAAATCGTAAGTATCGAATCGTACGCGGATGGCGTACTGAAGCTTGTTGTAGACTGTGCTGGATATCCGGAGGTGGTTTATCCGAAATGCCAGGCAGACATGCTATATGGCGAATGGACATCGGTCGGGCATTCCATTGATGGCAGTGCGCCGTTTGTCGTGACGAATCTTTCGTACTCCACCACAGATTCAGGCAACCGCGTCATCTATGTGGAAGCATCCGATTCCACGCTGTTTTACACGCTTGGCTCTGAATAAATTCAGCAAAGGAGAGGCGCAATGAAAAAGATAGCAATAATGTGGGTTCTGTCTTTGATGGCCGTGGCGGCTGTTCAGGCGGATATGACCTTTTCCGATGATTTTACCCGGGATAATACTGCAAACCCGGACGGGGGGCTGGGTGCTGACTGGACTACAACGAGCGGGATTTTCCTGAATTCCAATGTGGCCAAAACGCAGACGTCGGGAAGACAGCTGGCCATTTACAATGGGGACGTGACGTTGACCAATGACTTCAGCATCAGCCTGGATATGTATGCACAGGCCAATGATCGATATGTCGGGCTTGTGTTTAATTATTCGGATGCGGATAATTTTTACATATTGCGCACCAAGTTCAACAGTACGGGGGCGGTGTGGCAGGCCCTTAAAGTAGAGGGCGGAACGCAATCCCTCGTGGATTCAGGCAATATCGCTGCTGGATCGATGACGATCAACACCTGGCGAACGTTGTCGCTGTCGGGAACGACAGATGGGGTGTTTAATTTTGCGGTCACGGATGTTTCCGGCGACAATACCTACGCCAGCGACTCGTTTTCCGATACCAGCTTAAACGGCGGAACATCAGGGTTTGTTTTCGACAGCAATTTCGTCTGGGCCGACAATTATGAGCTGAGTGTGGTTCCCGAACCGGTCGCGTTGGGTATGATTGGGCTTGGAGGGTGCCTGGTGCTGTTTGTTCGCAGGATATTTATCATATAATCCCGACTTTTCGTTTGCGCGAAACAAGGGGCCCTCTTTGTGGGGCCTCTTTAATTTAACCATGTTGATGTAAGGAGTGGTGTAGTGAAAGGCGGTGGTATGGATAGACGAAGGATCATGCGGTATACCGCAGCCGGTGCGGCTTTTGCGGCATCATCCGGAAACCTTTTCGGTGCCGGTGCCTCGCCGCACGTCCGGCTCGAAGAGGAGCCGGACGGATGCATCACAACACAGACGGATGTGCTGGTGGTCGGCGGCGGGACGGCCGGAACCATTGCGGCCATCCAGGCTGCGAGGGCCGGCGCAAAGACCGTTCTGGTCGAGCGCGGCGCTCAGCTGGGCGGAACCACAACCACCGGCGGGGTCTCTTTCCCCGGGCTGTTTGATGCCTGGGGAAAACAGGTCATCGCCGGGATCGGTTGGGAGCTGGTCAAAAAAAGCGTCGAGCTCGACGGCGGAACGTTGCCGGATTTTTCCACGATTCCCGACAAGCACTGGAAAAACCAGGTGCGGGTCAACCAGTTCCTCTATGCAATACTCGCGGAGGAAATGTGCGCCGATGCCGGCGTTGAAATTGCCTACTATGAGTTCCCGAATTCTGTTCGAACGACGGGCGACGGCTGGCAGGTTGACTGTGTCGGGTTCGGAACCCGCCGCCGCGTCCTGTGCAGACAGATCGTTGACTGCACGGGCGGCGCGGAGGTGGTCGGCATGCTCAACCTCCCGCGCCTGCGCGACGGGGAGACGCAGCCCGGCTCCATGCTGTTCAAGCTGGGCGAAGCCAACCAGCCCGGCCGCCCGAACGGGCCGGTCGATCCGCACTCCGCCCTGCTGGACAGTCTCTACGTTCACGGGGCCGACTCCTCCAGTTCCCGCACGGTTACGGCGGCCAACCTAGCCGGACGGAAGGCTTTGCTTGCCAAGGTTCGGGCATCGAACGAGCGGCTGATGCATCTGCAGCCGGAAGTCAGTTTCCGGGAGAGTTATCGTATTCAGGGCGAAACCACAGTTACTTTAGAGGACTATATTTCCGGACGCTTATTTGAAGATGCGCTGTGTCATGCATTTTATCCCGTAGACCTGCATACGCAACACGAGGTTAAACAAAAGCACATGGCGCCGGGCACGGTGCCGACGGTTCCCCGATCGGCGCTCATTCCGAAGAGGAGCCGCAACATCATGGTCGCCGGAAGAAGTGTATCGAGTGACCGCTTGGCCAACTCCGGCCTCCGCGTACAGGCCTCCTGTATGGCCATGGGACAGGCCGCCGGTGTCACCGCCGCACTGGCCGCCGCGCAGCGGGAAACCCCGCTCAACGTGCCGCTGAACGACATTCGGGAACTGCTGCGCCAACACGGAGCCATTGTTCCTGAAGGATGATGATTTGGAAGTAAAAGGAAATCAAAGATAGGGTCGATGATATGATGCGATGTTTTTTAAGGGGAGTGTTGCCGGGGCTGCTGGTGCTGGGGAGTGGCGGCGTTTTGTCTCTGCATGCGGAGCAGGCTCCGGCCAGAATTCATGTTGATGCGGCTCATCCGGTCGGGCTGGTGAATCAGAAGGTTTTCGGGCAGTTTATTAAGGGGGCTGATAATTACGGAATTTTTTCTGCGCCGTATCCGGATTTGAGCGTGCTGCATGAGGGCAACGGCATCTGGAATCCGGACACCCGGACGCCATACCCGAAGGTGATGGAGATTCTTCGGTCCTACAGTCCGGGTGCGCTGCGTTATCCCGACGGCCTGTGCGTGCAGAACCACGACTGGAAAAAGACGGTAGGCCCGTTAAGTGAACGGGGTGATTGGAGATTCGGAATCCCGGAGTTTATGACGGTTTGTGAGGCGGTTGATGCAGAGCCGGTTATCTGTGTCAGCGAGTATGTCGGCACCCCGCAGGATGCCGCCGATTTGGTGGAATATCTGAATATGCCGGCGACGCCCGACTATCCCTGGGCACTGATGCGCGCCGCGGATGGGCATCCGGAGCCGTACGGCGTGGTGTGGTTTGAGATCGGCAATGAATCCTGGGTTGATAAGAGAAAGTTCGGCCGCACAGAGCCGCGCAGCGCTGAGGGGACTGCGTTGCACGCATCCAATGTTGCCCATGCCATGAAAAAGGTCGATTCATCGGTGCGGTGCGGGGTCCCGATGTCCCGGCTCCAGCCGCTTTGGGACGCTCAACTGCTGGCAACGATTACCGACGATATTGATTTTGTCATTATTCACAGTTACCCGGTAAAATACGGCGGACCGGACCTGAACGGGGAGTCGGAGGAAATGCTGCTCGAGGCCATGTTGATTGCCGGGTACACCTCTTCATATGATCTGATCGGATGGCGGAATAAGATTACGTCGATAACCGGTCGGGATTTGCCGATTGCGGTCACTGAATATAATGTCGGGCCGACGCAGAAACAGAAAAATCTGGATCGGCCATATCGCTTTTCATTGGCTGCTGCGCTGGGGAACGGGGATTATCTGGGGCGCATGATGGATCCTGAGCAGAAGATCGTCACTGCGATGCCCTGGCAGTGGCTGAACGGTTTTTTCGGGCAGGTTTATACCTATGCGGGCAAGCCGCTTGAAACGCGTGAAAAACGAAGCAGTTTTGTTATAAAACCCATGCACTACGTTTCGGAGCTGTGGGGGCGCTATCGCGGGGATATGTTGTTGCCGGTTCAGGCAGCGGTTCCGGTCAGGGAATATCCCGGGTATTTATCAATCGACCCATGTTACGGGAGCGAGTTCTCTTCTTCTGTTCGGTTGTCAGAGTTGAACCTGGTTGATTCCGCTAAGGTAACCGCCAAGCCTAAGGAAACATCGATTCCCAGTGTCAATGATGTCGGTGAGTGGTCGATTATTTTCACCAATGCGACAGGCACTGCATATCCGGGGTTGATGAATATTCCCTTTGACAATCTGCCGGCTGAATTGCGTCCGCCGACGCCGGGACTTATTTATCAGATTTCCTTTGAATCATGCTGGATTCCGGCTGAAGGCTCCGCCGTGCCGAATCTGGGGCTGGGCGTGATGGACAGTCGCGGTTGGGAGGCCAGTGGATCGGCGATAGCGATTCAGGGTTTGCAGGATCTTGGCAATTGGGAGGAAGTGACGGCTGAATACCAGCCGTTGCCCGAGACACCGGGGCTGACGGTTTTGGTTCGTCAGCATGCCGGCACGGCTCCGGTTAACGGCACGCTGCAGATTCGTAATGTGCGAGTTGAGGCCTGGCAGAGTGCTTCGTATCCATCCCGTCCGGAGTTGAGTGTGTATGCAACACGATCGGAGGATAAGCTGTACCTGATGGTGTTTAATTTGACGCTGGATCAAGCGCTGCCGGCACAGATTGAGTGGAGCGGGTTTAAGGCGTCTTCCGCATCCGGTTCTTCGCTGACCGGCGTGTCTGCGTCGGCGGTTAATTCCGGGAGCAGTCCGGTCGAGTTGAGCGAGCTCGATGTGCTGGAGCTGGTTTCTTCTGGAGCGCTTCATCATCGTTTCCCGGCGCATTCAGTCACCGGAATTGTTTTGGAAAAGAAAGAAGAGCATTTTCTGAGTAAATGGGCGGGGTGGGTAAAAGGACTGGTAAAAAGGTAAAAATATAAAAGACTGAACTGGAGTCTGCGCCTCAGTTTTCTCGCAGGGGATTCTGGCGGTGTAAATAAACAATAATAGGAGATGGAAGATGAAGAAGATGATTGCAGGCGTTATAGCAGTGGCAGCATTGGCTGTATCTGTTCAGGCAGAGGTGACTTTTTCAGACGATTTTAATCGGGCGGATACCGCTTCGCCGAATGGTGGGTTGGCCAGCTCTGATTATGTCACCGTTGGGGATTTCTGCCTTTCTGACGGGGTGGCCGTGCATGATAACAATTCAAAAATGGTGATGGGCCTCTATGCGGACGGGGAGTTGGGCACGAACTGGACGCTTTCAGTGGATGCTGCGGCGTTAAGTTCCGGCTCCTCCGTGCAGGGCAACCGATATATTGGTGCTGTGTGGAATTACAAGGATTCCAAGAATTACTATGTGTTTCGCGTTCAGGTCCTGGAGGCAGGGGCGAAGTGGCAGTTTCTTGAATACAACGATGGAGCCCCGAAGACATTTGCTGCAGGCGACGTCGGCAGCGCACTGTCATTCGATACGGCGTACACGGTTTCCATCAAGTCAGGCGGTTCTGACGGCACGTTTGCCTTTGCCTTGCTGGATCAATCTTTGAATGCCCTCGTGGAGGGAACGGTTTCGGATAAAAGCGGCAGTGCTACCCTGACGGGGGGGCGTGCCGGCTTTTATTCAGAAAACACCCATTCTGAGTTTGATAACCTGAAGATCGCCGGGCTGTAAAAGTCAAGTGTTCCTCTTTTTGTGGGAACGCTGTTGGCTTGAGATGTGCCAAAATGAGATTGTCAGGCTGATAGCGAATACTGTTTCGAATCTCCAATGAAATATAATGTAAAATATGGCAGGTCGCCTGAGTTGTTTGCTCTGTCTATAGTGCCAGCCTGAAGCAGAAAAATGAATGTTTTTCGAAACGACGAAAAGGTTAGCGAGTAAAGGGGCAAACAGATGAATAAGATTGTTGCAGTATTTATCGCGATTGTGGCATTAGGCGTATTCGTTCAGGCGGATGTAGCGTTCTTTGATGATTTTAATCGGGCGGACACGGCATCACCGGATGGTGGGCTGAACAGCTCAGACTATACGGAGGTTGGGGATTTTTACCTGTCTGACGGGTCCGCTGTGCATGATAATAACTCATCGACGGCGATGGGGATCTATTCCGGGGATACATTGGACGCTGACTGGGTGGTTTCTGTTGACGCCGCGGCCTTGAGTTCCGGGACTATAACCGGCGGCCGTTATGTTGGTGCTGTGTGGAACTATCAGGACTCAAATAATTATTATGTATTCCGCGTGAATGTTACGGGTTCTTCCTGGCAGTTTTTGGAGTACAACGGCGGGAGTATAAAGACATTTAACAGCGGCGCCTTCGGCAGCACGCTTTCGCTGGATACGCTGTATACCATTTCGGTTGAATCGACCGGCACGGCCGGATCGTTTGATTATGCGGTGCTGGACGGGGTTTCTGAGCTTGCGGCCGGAACGGTTTCCGATGCCAATGGCAGTGCCACGTTGACCGATGGTTATGCTGGCTTCTATTCATCGAATACCCATTCACAGTTTGATAATGTTGCGATTCCTGAGCCGACAACCCTGGGGCTGATCGGTGCCACTTCCGTGATGTGCCTTTTCATTCGCAGGCTAAAGCTGTGAAACTAAAGTCGATCCTTCTGGGTGGGGGTTTCGGCTGTTTCCCTGCAGTTTATTCTGACTGATTTTACCATAGCTCAAACCTTGGACGTGCAATGCTGTTCAATGTAGGTTGAAGGACGTTCTTTCGGGGAATATATGAGAATTGAGGTGCCAAGGGGTTGGGTGGTCTGCGGGGTGATGCTGAGTGCATTCTTTACTGCGGCAGTCTATGCCGGTGATGTGTTCTCTGATTCATTTTCCCGGCCGGACACCTTGGCACCTTCCGGGGGGCTTGGGAGTATCAATTACGCATCGGTCAACGATTTCTATCTAAGCGATGGGGTTGCGTATCATACAAATGATAATGCGACTGCTATGGGGGTTTATACGGGGCTGGGGTTAACAAACAGCTTTTCGGTTTCTGTTGATATGCAGGCGCTGAATGTGACGACGACGGGCAATCGCTATCTTGGTTTGGTCTGGAACTATCAGGATTCGGATAATTATTACGTGTTCCGTGTTCAGGTTAACGAGTCTGCTGAGGTTAGCTGGCAGTTTCTTGAATATAATGACGGAGCTGCGACATCTTTTTCTCAGGATACCATTCTCGGGGGGGTAGGGGTGTTGTCGCTGGATACGTGGTACACGCTTTCGGTTTGTTCAACGGATACTGAGGGAACGTTTCAATATTCTTTGCAGGACAGTACGAATAGCGTGGTCGATAGCGGTACTTTTTCGGATGCAGACGGAGTCCTTCTCTCAGGCGGTTACGCCGGTTTTTATTCACACAATACTGCGTCGGCGTGTGATAATTTATATCTCTCTTCAGTCAGGGCTTCCATTACGGTTGATGCCGTTACTTCTGCGGGATCGATTAATCAGAAATTATTTGGGCAGCTTGTGAAAGGTGCGGACAATTACGGGATCTTTTCCGCCGATTCACCGGATTTATCGGTGCTTCGGGAAGGTTGCGGCATCTGGGATTATTCGGCGCAGAGCGCGTATTCTGATGTTCTTGAAATGCTGACGTCCTATCGCCCCGGCATCCTGCGGTATCCCGGCGGGCTGACGGTTCAGAATCATGACTGGAAAGATACGGTTGGGCCTGTTTCAGAGCGCGGCGACTGGAAGTTCGGGATCCCGGAATTTATGTCGATTTGCGGGCAGCTCAATATCGAGCCGGTCTTCGTTGTCAGTGAATTCGTCGGTGACGAGCAGGATGCCGCCGATTTGGTGGAATATCTGAATATGCCGCCGACGCCGGACTATCCCTGGGCGCAGCTGCGTGCCGCCGACGGGCATTCGGAGCCGTATGGGGTTGTCTGGTTTGAGATCGGCAATGAGTCCTGGACCGATGCACGCGTTGACGGAAGCGGCCCGCGGACTGCCGCAGATACCGGGTTGTATGCTGCCAGTGTTGCACAGGCTATGAAGGCGGTTGATCCGTCTGTGCGGTGCGGTGTGCCGGTGAGTGAAAAGTATGAGCTGTGGAGCGAGCTGGTCATCCAGTCCGCTTCCACGAATATTGATTTCGTAATCATGCACACGTATCCGGTGACGTATTCAGAGGGGGACATTGACGATGCCGATGAGGAGGCATTGATGCTGGAGACGGAAATGCTGGCGGGATATACCACGGCCCGAGATTTGGCTGAATGGTCGGAGCAGTATCGTCAGATTGCAGGGCGGGATTTGCCGATTGCCGTCACGGAGTACAATGTCGGGCCGACTCAGGCGGGCGGGGAGTCGAGGCCGTATCGCTTTACGCTGGCCGCGGCCATCGGAAACGGGGATTATTTAGGCCGATTGACCGAATTTTTCGATGATGAGATTGCCATGTCGGTTTATTGGCAATGGCTCAATGAATATTTCGGTTGTGTTCGCACCTATGCCGGTGATTCATCGGAAAGCCTTGATAAGCGGTCTGAGCCGTATATTTGTCCGATGCATTATATCCTGCAGCTCTGGGGCGAGTATCGTGGTGAGAAAAAACTGGAAATCGCGGCCGATTACCCCGTTGAAGAGCATTCCGGATATTTGACCGTCAACCCATGTCTGGGCGAAAAACAGATTGTTGATGGCTCCACCAATATCGTTTTTGCTGTTTCTGATCAGAATATGCTAGATGGTGCCGACATTACGGCTGCATCAACAGATACGGTTTCCATTTCCTACAGTAACAGCGTCTGGGAATTGTATTTTGATGATGCGACGGGGGCTGCATATCCCAACCTGTTGAATGTATCCCTGT
>CAZABK010000078.1:0-13322 GCA_964483355.1 uncultured Verrucomicrobiota bacterium
ATCGACCGCTATCCGCTCGAGCGCATCAAGCGGCCCGAAAACTTCCTGCCCCAGTATCCGTATGCGGATAAAATCTGCGGGTTGGGCCTGCGCGATGAAAAGCTGATGCCGTACCCGCGCACCGAATACACGGTGAAGGTTCATCGTCAGGAATATTTCGCCATCATTACGCACATGGATGACCAGATCGGCCGGATTTTCCAGGCATTGGAAAAATCCGGAAAAGCCGACAATACCTACATTGTATTTACGGCGGACCACGGGCTGTCCGTCGGGCATCATGGGCTGTGCGGCAAACAGAATATGTATGACCACAGCGTGCGCGTGCCGTTCCTGGTGGTCGGGCCGGATGTGAAACCGGGCATCAAAATTGATGCGCCGATCTATCTGCAGGATGTGATGCCGACCTCTCTGGAGCTGGCCGGTGCGTCGGCGGACGGGGTGGATTTCAAGAGCCTGCTGCCGCTGCTGCGGGGTGAAGCCGACGAACACTATCCGGAAATCTACGGTGCTTATATGAACAAACAGCGCATGATCACCAAGGGCGACTGGAAGTTTATTTCTTATCCCACGGCCAATGTGGAACGGCTCTTTAACCTGAAAAAAGACCCCAACGAGATGAACGATCTTGCGGGCAACCCCGAGTATTCCGTCAAGATGGACGAGCTGCGCTCGGCGCTTGTCGCGCTGGGCAAGGAGCTGAACGAGCCGGTCGGCAAGCCCAAAGGCAAAAAGAAGTAACACCATTGCTGATCCGGCGCGAGGAGAAATGTTGTGGCCGCTGGATGATCATGAGATAGAAAATTTGACGACAGAAATATACATCCCGGCCGATCCTTTATTTGTGGATGTTTCTGTCCCGAACCTTTCTGTCAAAAATGCTCCAGTGGAGATGATTGAGATAAGGATATGAGTATGATGATGTTTAAACGAATCGTTGCTGTGGTGGCTGCTTGCGTTGCGTTACAGGGTTGGACAGAGCCTCAGGGGCAGCCAAACATTATTCTGATCTTTGCCGATGATCTTGGATACGGCGATGTGGGCTGCTACGGCTCACCGTTGAAAACGCCGCGGATTGACCGCATGGCCGAGGGCGGCCTGCGGGCGACCGACTGTCTGGTGGCGGCCAATGTGTGCGGGCCGTCGCGTGCGGCGCTGATGACCGGGCGCTATCCCATGCGCTGCGGGCATCCGATCTCGTGGCATCCGACTGCCAAGTATGCCGAATACGGAATCGCGCCGGATGAGATTACAATGCCGGAGCTGCTGAAATCAGCGGGCTATACCACGAAGATGGTCGGCAAGTGGCATCTCGGATTTCATATAGAGGGAAGTCATCCGCTTGACGCCGGGTTTGATGACTATCTCGGCCTGCACAGCAATTACAGCACCCAAAAGGATCGGGTGGGTGAACGCACCATCTATCGCAATTACGATATTGTGGAAAAGGATGTTCCTTTTGAAAAGGTGACTCAGCTGTACACCGACGAGATTGTCGACTTTATCAAGCGGGATCATGATCAGCCGTTTTTTGTCTATTTTGCACATCACATTGCGCACGATCCGATTCTGCCCAGCCGTGATTTTAAGGGGACTTCCGGGGAAGCCGCCGGCGGGGTGTTTGGCGATTTTGTGAAGGAGCTCGACCACAGTGTAGGTCGGGTGATCGATGCGGTCGACGAGGCCGGACTCACCGACAATACGCTGATTGTGTTTATGTCGGACAACGGTCCAGCGCGGCACGGGTCGGCCAGGCCGCTGAGCGGAGGAAAATACTGCACGATGGAGGGCGGCCATCGCATTCCGGGCATCTTTTACTGGCCCGGGAAGATTCCCGCCGGACAGGTTTCGGATGCGATGATTTCCAGTCTGGATCTGCTGCCGCTGTTTGGTCCTCTGGCCGGGGCGGAACTGCCGACCGACCGCACGCTGGACGGCTTCAACATCATGGATCTTCTGGCGGGCAAAACGGCGAAAAGTCCGCGTGAATATTTCCATTATTACAATGGGGTGAACCTGCAGGGGGTCCGCAATGAGCAGTGGAAGCTGCACCTGCCGCGCACGAGTGCCGATCAGCCGTACTGGGCAAAGAAAGGTTCGTCGCGCAAACCCTACACGAACCTGAAGCAGCCGATCTTGTTTGATCTCGATGCCGATGTTGGTGAGAAACAGAACGTCATCGCGCAGCACCCCGAGGTGGCCGCCCAACTGACGAAGGAGGCGGAGCGCATTCGCAAAGAAATCGGCGACATTGACGTCACCGGTTCGGATCAGCGGCCGCACGGTCTGCCGGATCCGCAGGAAAAGGGCGCGGGGCCGGTTGTGGAGGGGCTGTCGGCTGCGGCGGCTGCCGTGGCTCAACCCAAACAGATCCGAATTGCCTGCGTGGGCGACAGCATCACCTATGGGTTTGGAATTAAAAACCGGAACCGCGACAGCTATCCGGCCCAGCTGCAGGCGCTGCTCGGCACGGAGTACAAGGTCGGCAATTTCGGCAAAAACGGCGTCACCGCTTTGAAAAAGGGGCACGCCCCGTACTGGAAAACCAGGCAGTATAAAGCGGCCCGCCAGTTCAAGCCGGACGGGGTGGTCATCAAGCTGGGAACGAACGACACCCGCCCCCAGAACATCGGGACCTACCGGGAGGAGTTTGTTCCCAACTATGTGGCGCTGATCCGCAGTTTCCAAACATTGGAAAGTAAACCGACCGTTTGGATCTGCCGTCCGTCTCCGATTTATACGCCGCGCAAAGGGATGACCGATGAGGTTCTCCACGGCGATATACTTCCGCTGGTGGACGAGGTGGCCCGGCAGACCGGCGTCGACGTGATCGACCTGAATGCCCCGCTGGCCGGGCGTCCGGAGCTCGCTTCGGACGGGCTGCATCCCAATCCCGACGGCGCGGGCATCATCGCCCAAACCGTTGCCGAATTTATTCAGCAGGAAAGCCGATAAAAGCGGGATGAGATGAGACAGATTCTGCTCGGCAACTGTGTAGTAGCTGTACTGTTTGCATTCAGTGCTCAGGCGCAGGTTATTACGCTTGATTTTACGAGTGCATCAGCGTCGGGTCCGTTCTCGGGGAACGACCAGTCGACATACACTTATAATGATTATGATCTGTTCGGTGATGGGTCGCTGACGGTTGATTTGACCATGGCCGTCGTGGGCGGTGCGACGCTTGATCAGCGCGAGCAGGGGTGGGGCTCAAATGGCTCCAACAGCGGCCGCCTGGATTTTGGCGAGGCCCTGACATTTTCCTTTTCCGACCTGGACGGACCCGCCGCCGGCAGTGTGACCGGGTTCACGTTTGTCGGCTTTGTGGCGGAAGTGGCTGACACGGCGTACACCATGACTGCAGACGATGTGGTTACGGTGAACGGGGTCAGTCTTGCGGGGCGGGATCAGGCGGACTCCTCCGGCCTGATTGATAACCTGACTTGGACGGGCAATGCCGATGCTCAGGAGGGCTATGACCTGGAAGATGGTTTTTCGGGCGACACGGCGGCACTGACGATTAATCCCGAGAGCACCTTCACCGTCATGGCTGTTGAAGTGCCATCCGCAGCAAGCAATTGGGACAGCATGCGCGTGGCGGGTTTTCAAATGGATGTGCTGTCGGCTACGAATCAGACCTTGCAGCCCATGACGAACGGCACGGTAATCGGCATCGATTTCGGCGTTGCCGACGGGTCGGCCGCTGCCGACAGCTGGAATGTTGTTTCGACGACCGCATCCGGCAGTTTTGCGGCCGGCTCGATGAGCGATACCTCCGGGAATCTCATTGAGGGTCTGGGCTTTTCATGGAGCGCTGCAACGGGTGATTCCACGGCTCCGGATCTCATGGACGGAACCCCGTCGTTCCCGGACAACGCGCTGGATGATGCGCTGCTTTCCAGCGTTGGGCTGACCGACGGCGACGACGGTACTTCCGACGGCACGTTCTCGCTCACCTTTACGGGGCTGGATACAAACCTGTCCTACGAAATAACGCTGGGGCAGGCCAACACGGCCACGAGCGGCAACACCGATACCGCATGGACGATTGGGGAACGGACGTTTGAGGCGTCCCCTGTCGAAGTCGGCGCTTCAGCCTATGTAACCTTTGAGGCGGTCGGCAGTTCCAGTGGCGAAATTGTGATTACATCGGTTCCGATAGACGGTGGAATGGATATTTCGGCCATTGCCGCTTTGCAGCTGACAGCAACAACCAACAGTCCTTATGTTCCCCCGCCGCCGGGGCCGCCGGCCTGTTATGACGAATGGGCCGATCTCTATGGATTGACGACGAATATGGCGTATCGCCCCGGCGAAGATGCCGACGGCGACCGGGTGGGCAATGTGTATGAGTGGGCGACTGGATCCAACCCAACCAATGCGGCATCCCTTTATCCGTTTTTTTTGGAAGACAACTCGATTGTTTTTTACCGCAATACCAATGCGGTGGATCTGGTCTATTATCTTCAGTCGACATCGGATCTGACCTCTTCCAATGATTGGAACACCGTGGCCACCAACCGGGCCGGGGTCTGGAGTCCGACCGGCGTGGTTGCAGAAATCGGAACCAACAATCCGGTCGATGTGACCGTTTCGGTGGAATTGGATGATAAGGCCGAGTTCTATCGTCTCGATCTGGAATGGAAAAATCCAAACATCATCGTCATTTACGCCGACGACCTGGGCTACGGTGACCTCGGCTGTTATGGCGCCACCAAAATTCAGACGCCGAATATTGACCGCCTGGCGGAAGAAGGGCGCATGTTTACCGATGCGCATTCGCCATCCGCGGTTTGTACGCCGTCGCGCTACGGCATGTTGACCGGCGAATATCCCTTCCGTGGCAATACCTGGGGGCCTGCAAGTACGTCCCAAAAGCTGCTGATTTCGACCACCCAAACCACGATTCCATCGATGTTGAAATCGCAGGGCTATGAGACGGCCATTATTGGCAAGTGGCACCTGGGCTTCGGGTACTCTGGCCCGGACTGGAACGGCGACCTGAAACCCGGTCCGCTGGAGGTCGGTTTCGACTACTATTTCGGCATTCCAAAGGTAAACAGCGGGGTGCCCTATGTGTTTGTCGAAAACCACCGGGTGGTGGGGCTTGATCCTGCGGATCCTCTGGTTGCCAGCGGCCAGGCGACCAACGTGCTCTATTATCCGCTGAAAACCATGACCGGCATGTCCGGCGGCGAGGCGGCCCATGCGCTGTATCGCGACTACGACCTCGGCAACCAGTGGGCGGCCCGTGCGACCGCGTGGATTGAGGAGCATCAGGATCATCCGTTCTTCCTGTACCTGCCGACCACGCAGATTCATCATCCCTTCACGCCGGACCCGCGATGGATCGGCACCAGCCAGTGCGGGCTGTACGGCGACTTTGTCCACGAGTTCGACTGGATTGTCGGCGAGGTGATGAACCAGCTCGATGAGCTGGGCCTGGCCGAGAACACCCTTGTCATTGTGACCAGCGACAACGGCGGCATGCTCAACGGCGATGGCGATACGGTCGAGGGCGGCAAGACCGCCTGGAACGCGGGACACAAACAGAACGGTGACCTGCTGGGCTGGAAGTTCGGTGTCTGGGAAGGCGGGCACCGCATTCCATTCATCGCCCGCTGGCCGGGTCAGATTGAAGCGGGGAGCGTCTCCGGCGAACTGATGAATTCCGTGGATCTCATGGCCACGTTTGCGGCCATCACCGATTATGAGCTTGCAGACGGGGAGGGGCTCGACAGCTTTAACATGCTGCCCGCGTTCCTCGGCGACTCGCCCGAGCCGATTCGCGACACGATGCTGCTGCAGCCCAGATGGGAGTCCGGCGTCAGCTACCGCAAGGGCAACTGGATGTACATTCCGCGACGGGGTGATGCTGGATTCACCGGAGACCAGGGCGGGCCCGGTGCTGTGGCGTGGACCGGGCTTGAAAACAGCGATATTGACAGCGATGGGAACTATGTGGACGGCGCGCCAACGACCCAGCTCTACGATTTGGAGAACGATCTGTCGCAGACCGTGAATGTCGTTACGAACTATCCCGCCATCGCAGCCGAAATGGCCAGCGAACTGACGGCCGTGAAAAATGGGGCTCAAACCCGGCCATAGGGGAAATGAGAGACATCCTGTGAAATAGGGATGTGTGGCTGACATGTGCCTTGTTAGGTTGAATTGAAGCTGTGGAGTTATCATGAATTTTAGGAAGTTAATTGGTTTGGGCCTGCTGGGTGCTGTTTCGGTTTTTGGTGATGTGGAGCAACCCAACGTCGTTTTGATTTTTGCTGATGATCTCGGGTACGGCGACCTGAGCTGCTACGGCGCAACCAAGGTGCAGACCCCCAATATCGACAAGCTGGCAAAAGAAGGGCGGCGTTTCACCGATGCGCATTCGGCTTCGGCGGTCTGCACGCCGTCGCGCTATGGCCTGCTGACGGGGGAATATCCGTTTCGAGGAAACGGCGGACAGGGGCTTTGGGGACCCTGTGGGCACTTCCAGTCGCTGCTGATTGATACCGACAAACTCACGCTCGGGCAGTTGTTTAAAAATAAGGGCTATGCCACCGCGACGATCGGAAAATGGCATCTGGGTTTCGGAACCGGAAAGACCGACTGGAACAAGCCGCTGCGTCCGGGGCCGTTGGAGCTCGGGTTTGATTATTATTTCGGTGTCCCCAAGGTAAACAGCGGTTATCCCTATGTCTACGTCGAGAACGACTCCATCGTCGGCTACGATCCGAACGATCCGATTACCTTCAAAAAGCCTTATTCGAAGACCACGACGTATCCCGAGGAAGCTGGCAAGAAAACCGCCAACGGGGCCGGGGGCGCGAAAAAGGCGCACGCCATCTATGACGACGAAAAGACGGGCATGCTGCTCACCGAAAAAGCCGTGAAATGGATTGGTGAAAACAAGGGGAAACCGTTCTTTCTCTATTTTCCCACGACCAACATTCACCACCCGTTCACTCCGGCGCCGCAGTTTAAGGGTACCAGCCAGTGCGGGCTCTATGGCGACTTTATTCACGAGTTTGACTGGATGGTCGGCGAGCTGATGAAATGCCTGGAGGAAAATGGGCTGGCTGAGAATACGCTGGTGATTGTAACCAGCGATAACGGCGGCATGTTTAATCGCGGCGGGCAGGATGCCTTTAAGGAGGGGCATCGGATCAACGGCGATCTGCTCGGCTTTAAGTTTGGTGTCTGGGAAGGCGGACAGCGCGTGCCCTTTATTGCCAAGTGGCCGGGAAGAATTAAACCGAATACGGTGTCCGACCAGCTGATCAGCGGGGTGGATATGCTGGCCACGTTTGCTTCGATGACGGGGCAGCAGGTTGATGAAAAACAGCTTGCCGACAGTGTGAATGTTTTGCCTGCTCTGACCGGAGAACCGGAGGAGCCGTTGCGGGACAATCTGGTTCTTGTTCCACGCCAGTCCAGTCATGTATCCATCCGCAAAGGAAAATGGATGTACATACCGGCTAAAAGCAGCGGCGGCTTTAAAGGAAAGCCCGGAAGCCATGGCGCCGGCGGCCCGGCCTGTGTCTCTCATGTCGGTAGCGAAAACAGTGACATCGTGAATGGAAAAATCAAAAAGGATGCTCCGCCCGGACAGCTCTACGACCTCGAAGCCGACGTCAGCCAAACGACAAACCTTTACAATGAATATCCCGAAGTCGTGCAGGAACTGGAGGCCTTACTGGCCAGGTATTACACCCCCGGGAAGAAAGGGCGGAGATAATATGAAAGTCAGCAGGGCGCTCATGCGGGCACTGCTTCCCGTGTTTATCGTAGCGGTTTGCGCTGCAAACGCGGACGATCAGGCTTGTGGTACTGCAACGACTATTCGCTCGGCCCTGACCGGCATTGGGTTGGAATCAGGCGTCTCGCGCCGCGACCCGAGCGATGTCATCAAGGTCGGGGATCTGTATTACGTCTGGTATTCCAAAGGCCCGCTGAAGACCGGGTATAAGGCAACGGTCTGGTATGCGACATCACCGGATGGTGTGAACTGGACTGAACAGGGGCAGGCGCTTGCAAAAGGCGAACCGGGAAACTGGGATGCCGGGAGCGTGTTCACGCCGAACATTCTCGTGGCCGAAGGACGCTATTGGCTGTTTTACACAGGGACTACGAAATCGTATGGAAAAGGATTTCAGCCTGATTCCAAAATCGGAATTGCTGTCGCGGATTCACCCGATGGACCGTGGACGCGCCTGCCAAACAATCCGGTGCTGAAGAACAGCGACAATCCACAGGACTTTGACAGCATGCTCGTCGACGATGCATGCCTGATGGTTCGTGAGGGGAAATACTGGTTTTACTACAAAGGCCGCCAGCAGGGCAAAAGCCCTGCGCATACGCAAATGGGACTGGCAATCGCAGAAAAGCCGGAAGGTCCTTATATCAAACACGAGGCCAATCCGGTCATTCCCGGTAATCATGCCGTGCTGGCCTGGCCGCAAGGGAAGGGCGTTGCCGCCATGATCGGCACCTCCGGACCGGCGGACATCATCAATACCGTCCAGTACGCGGACGACGGGATTCATTTCACGAAAACCCATGATGCCGGGGATGGGCCGCGGGCCGGAGGCGCGTACCGCCCCGAAGCCTTTACAAACAGCGGTACCGGCAAACCCATCCAATGGGGCGTGGAAATCGGCAAGCATAAGGGAAAAGAGCTTCCCTTCATTCACCGTTACGATATCGAGTGGTCTGAAAGAAGATAACCTTCCTTGATCCTGAGGTTGGCTTTCGGGTGAAAGTTTCCGCCATGATTAGTAAGGATGGCTCTACGGTTTCACATCTGTCCCGGCCGAAGTTGCCCGTGTGCAGTTTATCATCGTGGATGAAAACCGTTTCTGCCGCTTCTCTAAAATCACAGCGGTAGCTGAATAACCATAGCAACCGCCCTCGGGCACCCGCCTGTTTCCATGGTTTGGGACGTTAGTTTCCTGAAGAGAAAAGGCCCTTTTTATGGGCTGTGTGGATGGCGGCGGGGGCGTTTTTAACGTTGAGCTTTTCGTAGATATGCCGCACGTGGGTGTCTACGGTGTTGTTGCTGATCTTGAGTTTTGCGGAGATTTCTTTTTTCTGCAGGCCTTCAGCCAGCAGGGCCAGGATCTCTGTTTCTTTTTCGGTAAGGGGTGTTGCTTGCGTCGGCTTCGGCAGTGTGTCCTGCAGTGTGTTCAGGATGAAGCGCGCAATATCGCTGTCCAGCGAGGATCCTCCGCTTATGACGGTGCGGATGCCGTCTTTGATCTGGTCGACGGTGGAGGATTTCAGCAGGTAGCCGGAGGCGCCCTGTGAAATGGCGCTAAGGACATCGGCCTGTTTGTTGGACTGGGTCAGGATGATAATCTCGGTCTCCGGCGAATACTTTTTAATCCAGGGGATCGTCTCCAGCCCGGTCATGCCGGGCAGGTTCAGGTCCAGCAGGATCAGGTCCGGCGCGTTAACGGCTGAAAGTTCCTGCAGGCGGCGCAAGGCGACTTCTGCGGTGCTGAACAGGTGTTGCAGGTCGATATCCGAATCGTTCTGCAGGGCGAACTCAACAACATCCCGGTATTCCGGATTGTCTTCGATCAGCATGATGTGAATGGGTTGTTTCATTTTCAGTTTTCGTTTTCAGTTTTCCGGATCACAGCCCTCTTCGGGGGCGAAGCGTTAAGCAGATGCTCGTCCCGCCTTCCGGCGGGGTATCGACGTTGAGTTTTGCGCGAAGCAACCGGGCGCGGCGTTTGAGGGAGGCGGGGGTTAGTTCGGTTCCCTGTCCATTGTCGGTAATGATCAGTTGAAGCCTGTTGCGCCCGTCCGCCTTCAGGCAGGTGGTAATGCGCGTGGCGCCGGAGTGGCGCAAAATATTGGTGAGGCACTCTTTGTAGAACAGGAACAGGTCGCTGCGCTTCTTCGGCGTCAGGCGTTGGATCAGCTCCTCGTTGTTGAATGAGAGTTCATGCTCGATATCAGCCAGCAGCCGGTATGAGCAGAGCTGCATTTCCTCGATGAGGTTATCGCAGGGATTTTTCGATTCCAGCATATCGGTGCAGGCGCGCGCGGCGCTTCCGGTCCGTTCGGTGAGCGCCCGAATGCGGGTGACGATCTCCTTCAGGCGTTCGCTTGCGGCGGATTCGGCTTTAGCCAGGTCGCCGAGCATGCCGATGGCATGCAGGTTGGCCCCCAGTTCATCGTGGAGGTTGGCGGCAATGCGCTCGCGGGTTTTGAGGACCGCCCGTTGCCGGATTATCTTTTCGGTGAGCAGGATGATGACGGTGCCGGCGGCGAGCAGGGCGGCCACCCAGGTCATGCGCCGCAGGTTGGCCTTTTGCTGCACATAGCGCCGGGTCAGTTCCGCCTCAATACGGGGGCGCTCGGTTTCCAGATCGTGGCGGCGGGCCAGCTGTTCCATCCACTCGCGGGTGGGCAGAATCGTTCCAAAGTGGTTTTGGCCGTCTGTCAGCGATTCGCTGCGGCTGTGTCTGAAGCGCCAGTTTTTAGGGAAGAGGACCGTCCTGCCTTTTGCCGCATTGCGTCCATTGGACAGAATTTCGATTTCACCCAGGCTGATGCAATAATCCTCCCGGCCGGCAATACGGGGCCAGGCATCTCTTGCTGCGGACAGGCGCACATAGCGGCAGTCGGTTTCCGGAACCTGCCATTCAAGGATATTGCCGGTCTGATAGACCGAGCTGTACTCATAATCCAGCAGGACAACGGTGTCGGAAAAATCTGCGTTGTTTGCACCTTCTATAGTGAGATGTTTGGGAAGGCCGAAGTCGGCCGGATTGATTTCCGGGATGTATTCATTTACTCCGGCCCGGTGAAGACGGATACCGTCGATGGGGAGGCGCTCTTCCAGATCAATGATGAAGGAGAAGGGGGCTCCATTTTTGCTGAAGGCCATGTAGGGATGATTTTTCACTTCGCCGGAAGCGTCCATTAAATAAGGGGTCAGCCCGTCCACCAGCGCCTCTTTATAAATGGCGGCGGCTCCCCAGCCGCCGGTGGTGGAGGAAACACGAACCGGTTGGTGCAGTGCCACATTTCGGTGCCCGGAAAAAATCATAATTTCCGGTAGCTGAAAGCGGTAATTCGGGCCGCGGGCATGTCGTGAAAGCCGGGTGGACTGGATTCGTACCCACGAGGCCTCCGTCGGTGGAAGCGGGATTACCAGCGGTGCCGCGCGCGGCAGAAAATGATCTTCGGGGCCGATGCTTGCAATCAACTGTCCCTCGGGATCGCCATCCGTTCCGGCGATGATGTTGAATGCTTCGGGGAAACCGTCTGCCTGCGGATCCTTTTCTGCATCATTCCAGAGAATGGGGGCCAGCACGATTTGGTCGATTCCGGTGTTTTCGGAGAGCGTAATGTGCGCCCATTCAGGTTTTCGCGGGTTTATCGCCGTTCCCGAAATCCAGCCGATGTTTCCAATCCCTCTGCGCAGGTTAATCCGGGCGAGTCCGTCCAACTCCGTATCGATGGCCTCCAGCCGCTGTTCCAGTTCGGGCAGAGATGCTGCGTCCAGAGACGGATTGCCCAGCACGGTGTTGCTCTGGAGGAATCCCGCCAGCAGGTAAAGTGTGCAAAATAGGTGGCTTCGGCGCATGTTGTTTTGTTTCCGGCTTTTCCAGTTTAAGGGTGGAGAAGCGTCATCGTTAAATCTGAAGGCCGTTTTATCGGAAATATCGCCTAATTAAAAGACCAAGCCGTCCGTTTATGGCCGCAGGTATCACGTATTTACGTGATGGGCACGGCTTGATTTTTTAGGGACTATCAAAGTTCGAATAGGGAAATGACGTATCCATTTGTTAATGGGGAGCCGAATGATTATGAAAAGAATGATCGGGTTGATGCTGTTAGGCATCGGATTGAGCAGCACTGTTTTTGCGGGGCAGCCCAATCGACAAGCTCCAGACAGGCCCAACTTTATTATCATCTTCACCGATGACCAGGGGTATCAGGATCTGGGCTGCTATGGATCGCCCGACATTAAAACACCGCGGCTTGACCAGATGGCGAAGGAGGGCATGCGGTTCTCCAGCTTTTATGCCCAGACGGTTTGCGGTCCCTCGCGCGGTGCGCTGATGACGGGATGCTATCCGATCCGCTTTGCCCGGCAGGCCGACCCAAATTCGATCCATCCCGAACTGCATTCCGATGAAATCACCCTGGCCGAAGTGCTCAAAGAGCTGGGCTATGCCACGGGCTGCTTTGGCAAGTGGGATCTGGCGGGACATAACCCGGCTTCCTACAAGAAAGAGCTTCTGCCGCCGCATCAGGGGTTTGATGTTTATTTCGGCACGCCCGGAAGCAACGATAAGTTTGTCAAACTGATCCGCGGCACGAAGGAGATCGAGCAAAAGGCCAACATGGCTACGTTGACGAAGCGCTACACGGACGAGGCGATCCGCTTCATTGAAGAAAAGAAAGACGTCCCGTTTTTTGTCTACCTTGCCCACACCATGCCGCACACCAAACTGGCCGCGTCGGCGGATTTCAGGGGCAAGTCGGCACACGGTTTGTATGGCGATGTAATCGAGGAACTCGACTTTAACGTCGGGCGCGTGCTCGACAAGGTCGCGGCGCTGGGGCTGGACGACAACACCTACATCATTTTCACCAGCGACAACGGCCCGTGGCTCATTCGCAAGAACCACGGAGGACATGCCGATCCGCTACGCAGCGGAAAGACCAGTTGCTGGGAGGGCGGCCTGCGCGTGCCCTGCATTATGCGAGCGCCGGGCAGAATCCCGGCCGGAACCGAATGCGATGCCGTCGCCGCCACCATCGACCTGATGCCGACGATCGCCAAGCTCGCCGGCGGCGAAGCGCCGTCGGACCGCGTGATTGACGGGATTGATATTTCGGAGCTGATGCATGGAAAGGCTGAAGTGCTCGACCGCACCTATTTCTATTATCAGCACGACTGCCTGCGCGCGGTGCGCTCCGGGAAGTGGAAGCTGCTGCTGCCGCATACGGAACCGGTGCAGGTCAGCATTGCCACCAAATGGAAAAACCATATCGCCAAGGCCGACGCTGTCCGCATTGAAAAGGCGCAGTTGTACGACCTCGACTCTGATATCGGCGAAACGACCGATGTTTCCGCACAGCATCCGGACAAGATCGCCGAGCTGATGAAGCTGGCGGCGTGGGCACAGCAGGACATCGGCGACCATAATACGTTCGGTGCAAACGCCCGCACCTTCGGAGCGCAACGCCGGATTTTGTCGAGCGAAGCCGGCTATGCCGAGACGATTTTCCCGAAGAAAAAGAAGTAGATGTTTGTAGTCCCGGCTTTAGCCGGTTTTCCAGGGATTGGAAAGGTAAAG
>CAZABK010000079.1:0-13317 GCA_964483355.1 uncultured Verrucomicrobiota bacterium
CTGAAGCGCAAACGCATTTCGCTCACCGCCAAAAAGAAACAGACCAGCGCCAAACCAAAGGGCAAAAGACCGCAAGGGCAGCGTCGTTCGAAGAATCAGCGGCGCGATAACAACCGCCCGCAGAAACCGCGCGGCTTCGTCAACAATCCTTTCGCGGATCTATAAAAGCAATCCGGCGCGGACTTCTGCTGATTTGTTGGGGCTGCTGCATTCGGCAATTACCTTGAGCGCGAACTCAAAGGCGGTGCCGGGGCCTTGGCTGGTGATGAGGTGGCCGTCGACCACAACCGCTTCGTCCGAATGCGTCAGGTGCACGGGAAGCTGTTTTTCAATGCCCGGGTAGCAGGTAAACTTTTTGCCGTCCAGAATTCCGGCTTTGTTGAGCGCCATTGCCGCGGCACAGATGGCGCCGACCCATTTTCCCAGGGCGTCAAAATCGCGAATGGCCTGTTGAACGCCGGCGTGTTCGCACAGCGCCATGGTGCCGCCCATCCCGCCGGGCAGGAGCAGCACATCAAAGTCAGCCGGATTGATTTGATCCCAGGTGGTGTCGGGAACCAGCTTGACGCCGCGCGAGGCTTCAATGGTT
The DNA here is from genome assembly GCA_964483355.1 of uncultured Verrucomicrobiota bacterium. Taxonomy (GTDB): domain Bacteria; phylum Verrucomicrobiota; class Kiritimatiellia; order Kiritimatiellales; family Pontiellaceae; genus Pontiella. The sequence goes on from CAZABK010000079.1 coordinate 590, forward strand.
CCGGCGGAGAGCCCCGCCGTGGTAACATTCCATTCGGCGCGCCTGAGCGTGTCGATGATGATTACGGCTTCCATTTCTTCGCAGCCGTCTGCGATTGGAACCAGTGCTTTCATGCTCTACCTCCGTTAGGGCGCTATTCACCAACTACCTTGCAAAGCTCGCTCACAACATGTTCGCGCAAGGAATCCGAAATGGGTTCGTCGAAGGTTTCCTGCAGCACCTCTACCAGCCGCGTTCCAGAACAGACCACCACGCCGTTGACGTTCATGAGATCTTCAGGAAGTTTTGTGCCGAGGAAACAGAGAATCGAGTGGACAGGAATATCGCCGCATCCGGCGTCATCGACAAATGAAACCAGCTCGGCCGTGGCGGCCTTAACCTGCTTGAGCGGCGGACGTGAAGGCTCCCTGCCGCCGGCATAGAGCTTGCCGTCACAGAACTCGACGGAACCCTTCCAGCTTTTTGTTTCCACCACAAAAATACCGGCCGGGCCGACGATGATATGGTCAAAGTTTTGCTTCCCGCCGCCGAGGCGAAGGCCGTTAAAGACGGTGTAGTCCGAACTGAGGAAAGCCAGCTCATGCGCCACCCACTCCTCGCCCTTGGCGCCTTTCAGGAAATTACCGAGCCGGCGATCGCCCCAAAGCAGCAACACAAAAGCAGCCACAGCGACGAGCAGAAAAAGGATGCCAACATGCGTCAGGCTTAACACCGGCTCGGGAAACAGGGCGCGGAGCAGATAGCCGGTGGCCAGACAGATCAGCAGCAGCGGCCAGAATGCCCGCAAGAGTCCCAACACGCGCGGAGCCTCACCGGGACTCCCGTAAACCCGCGCAAAGCGGCTACTCATCGATTCAGTGCTCGTTTCCATAGTTCGGGACTATAGGCAATGTCCCTGCCGGAAACAACAAAGGGCGTTTCCAAAGTTTGGAAACGCCCCGTCTCAGATCATCAGCGGAATTCTACAAACCTAAAACATGCTTCATGGCATCCTTCATGGTGTAGAGCTTTGCCTCCTTGCCTGCAACCCACACAGCGGCCTGCAGAGCACCAATGGCAAACACGTCGCGGCTGGTTGCGCGGTGAGAGAGCTCCAGCAGTTCACCGACACCTGCCATCATAACGGTATGGTCACCGACAATATCGCCGCCGCGGATCGCGTGAAAACCAATCTCTTTTTCCGGCCGTTCGCCCGGCAGTCCAGTACGACCATCCACCTGCACCTCTTTCAGGTTCCAGCCGTACCCGTCCGCCGCCGCCTGGCCCAGCATCAGCGCGGTTCCGCTCGGCGAATCCTTTTTCAGGCTGTGATGACGTTCGAGGATTTCGACATCATAACCTTTATCTTTAAGCGAACGGGCACCCAGTTCAACGAGATGACAAAGCAGGTTAATGCCCATGCTCATGTTGCCGGAAAGAACAACCGCCGTTTTTTCTGCCGCCACATGGACCGCTTCCAGCTCTTCTTCATTCAGACCGGTGGTGCCGATCACCCAGGCCGCCCCCCACTCCGCAATACGCGGTGCGTTTCCGGCCGTTCCGTGGTGCGAAGAAAAATCGATGATCACATCGGCCGTCGGCCCGACCTCTTCAAGGTTGTTGATGAGGTTAACGCCGGCCTCCTTCGTGCCCGCCATCAAACCGGCATCCCGGTTCAGGTCCGGCGAATCCCAAAGATCCACCGCGCCGTGCAGCTCCAGCCCCGGCACCTTTTCCTCCATAATGCAGCGGATCAAGGTCTTGCCCATGCGTCCCGCCGCGCCCAGAATGACTACTTTTGTTTTCATAAACTCACCTGTTCATTTGCCACAAAGAACACAAAGCGGTACAAAAACCTCAGGCTCCATCTTTGTGTTTTTTGTGCCCTTTATGGCTAAAACTTAAAGAATTCCAGCCTGTTCCAGCGTTGCGCGCAGCACCGCTTTGTTTTCATCCGTCGTCGCGCACATCGGCAGACGATAGGTTTCTGCAATCATGCCCTTCATGGCCATGGCGGCCTTGATCGGAATCGGATTGGTATCGATAAACAGATCATCGAAGGTCTTCGCATATTTATCGTGCAGCGCCTGTGCGGTTTCATAATCGCCTTCGAGCGCAGCATGGATCAGCGCAGCAACTTCGGCCGGAATAATGTTTGAGGCCACGGAAATCACACCGCAGGCGCCCTCCTTAATCATCGGCAGTGCGAGCGAGTCGTCGCCCGACATCACTTCGATGTCGCAGAGCTGCTTAATCTCCGTGACGCGCTCAACCGAGCCGGCGGCTTCCTTCACGGAAACAATATGCTCGTGCTTTGAAAGTTCGGCGACCACCTCCAGCGGAATCTCTTTCGCGGAGCGGCCCGGCACATTATAGAGCACCACCGGCACGCCGAGATCGGCCACCGCGGAAAAATGCTGAATCAGGCCGGCGTTGTTCGGCTTGTTATAGTACGGCGTCACCTGCAGCGTTCCATCGACGCCAAACTTTTTGACCGCTTCGGTCAGCTCAATCGCCTCGGCCGTCGAATTGGCTCCGGTGCCGGCCATGATTTTAACGCGGCCGTCGGCCACTTCGGTTACCGCCTTGATCACTTTCAAGTGCTCGGCTGTTTGCAGCGTCGGCGATTCGCCGGTCGTGCCGACCGGAACAATTCCATCAACGCCGCCGGCAATGTTAAACTCCACGAGTTCAGCGAGCTTTTCAAAATCTACCGTTCCACCCTGAGCAAAGGGTGTAACCAATGCGGTGTATACGCCTTTAAAGTACATGTTCTTTCTCCTTACGCCTCGAAGGACTTCAGTCCATCAAAATCCAAAGTCGCGAAGTGATCTTCGACCGTTTCCGCACGGCGGATTTGAACAACATCGCCGCCTTCACGCAACAACAATTCGGCGGAACGCAGTTTGGCGTTATAATTAAAGCCCATGGCGTGACCGTGCGCGCCGGCGTCGTGGATAACGATCAGGTCGCCGATCTCCACCTGCGGAATCGCGCGGTCGATCGAAAACTTATCGTTGTTTTCGCAGAGCGATCCGGTGACGTCGCACACAAAGTCGCACGGCGCATCTTCTTTGCCGGCGACGGTGATGTGATGATACGCGCCGTAAAGCGCCGGACGCATCAGGTTAGTCATGCAGGCATCGAGCCCGACAAACTGCTTGTAGGTGTTTTTCTTGTGCAGCACGCGGCTGACCAGATAGCCGTAAGGGCCGGTAACCATGCGCCCGCACTCCATGCGCAGATCGAGCGGCTTGAGCCCCTTGCCGACAATCAGTTCCTCGTAGAGCTTGCGGATGCCTTCGCCGACAGCGTCGAGATTGACCGGCTCTTCTTCCGGCTTGTACGGAATGCCAATGCCGCCGCCGATGTTGATGAACTCGAATTCGATGCCCAGCTCGGCAGACAGCTCGCCCACCAGCTCGAACAGCAGGTGCGCGGTTTCCACAAAATAGGAGCCGTCCAGCTCGTTCGACGCCACCATCGTATGCAGGCCGAAACGCGTTACGCCTTTGTCGCGCAGGATCCGGTAGCCCTCGAATAGCTGCTCGCGGGTGAAACCATACTTGGCCTCTTCCGGATGGCCGATAATGGCGTTGCCGCCCTTGAGCGGGCCCGGATTGTAGCGGCAGCAAACCAGCTCCGGAAGGCCGACATGGTCTTCCAGGTATTGGATGTGCGTGATGTCGTCCAGATTGATGATGGCACCCAGCTCCGCGGCTTTCTGATATTCGTAGGCGGGCGTGTCGTTGGAGGTAAAGATGATGTCCTCGCCGGTTACGCCGACACTCTCGGAAAGCAGCAGCTCCGGATAGGACGAACAGTCGGAGCCAAACCCTTCCGACTTCAGAATCTTCATCAGATAGGGATTCGGCGCCGCCTTGACCGCAAAATATTCCTTAAAGCCGGGATTCCATGCAAACGCCGCCTTCAGCCGACGCGCATTTTCGCGAATGCCCTTTTCGTCATAGATGTGGAACGGCGTCGGGAAGCGCTCCGTCAGCGCTTCGAGCTGCTCCTTGTTCAGCGGGACTTTCTTTTCTGCCATCGTTATCTCCTGAAATTATTGGGCGGGACTATACACGAACGCCCCGTGTTTCCAACGCATTGAACAATAAAAAAGGGTTCTCCCAATGATTGGAAAAACCCTTTCCAACAATTGGAAGCGTTGCCTATCCGTTGTTTTTCGCCTTCATCGTGGCGCCCACGCGCAGACGCAGGGCGTTGAGCTTGATGAAGCCGGTCGCGTCGGACTGGTCGTAGCCGCCCGCTTCGTCGAAGCTGACGAGCTCCGGGCTGTAGAGCGAGTACGGCGACTTGCGGCCGCAGACATGCACGCCGCCCTTGTAGAGCTTAACGCGCACGTCGCCGGTCGCGGTTTCCTGGCTCTGGGCAATCGCAGCCTGGAGCATTTCGCGCTCGGGCGCAAACCAGAAGCCGTTGTAGACCAGCTCGGCATACTTCGGAATGAACGAGTCGCGCAGGTGCATCACTTCGCGGTCCAGCGTGATGGACTCGAGCGCGCGGTGCGCGTGGTGCAGGATGGTTCCGCCGGGCGTTTCATAAATGCCGCGGTCCTTCATGCCGGTGAAACGGTTTTCGACGATGTCGATGCGGCCGACGGCGTGCTCGCAGCCGAGGGCGTTCAGCTTGCGCATCAGTGCCGCCGGAGAAAGCTTTTCGCCGTTAACGGCAACCGCAACCCCCTTCTCGAAGCTGATCTCAACATATTCGGCTTCGTCGACCGCCTGGGAAAGCGGCTTGGTCATGCACCACATATCTTCGTCCGCTTCGTTCCACGGATCTTCAAGGACGCCGCCTTCGAAGCTGATGTGCAGCAGGTTGCGGTCGGTGCTGTAGGGCTTGGAGGCGGAAACCGCGCACGGGATGCCGCGCTCTTCAAGATATTTGATCATGTCGGTGCGGCCTTCGAACGGGAAGTCTTCCGGCATGCGCCACGGAGCGATCACCTTGACGTCGGGCATCAGCGCATACGCAGTCAGCTCGAAGCGGACCTGGTCGTTGCCCTTGCCGGTCGCGCCGTGACAAATGGCTTCGGCGCCTTCGGCCTTGGCAATGTCGATCATGCGCTTGGCGATGAGCGGGCGGGCGATGGAGGTACCGAGCAGGTAGGTGCCTTCATAGATGGCATTGGCCTGCATCATCGGGAAGATGTAGTCGGCGGCAAATTCCTCTTCGACGTTGTCGACGTAGCACTTGACCGCGCCGTGCGCGAGCGCCTTTTCCTCGAGGCCGTCGAGCTCCTCTTCCTGGCCGACATTGGCGCAGTAGCAGATCACTTCGGCATCATATTTTTCCTGAAGCCAGGTCAGCAGTACGGTGGTATCGAGCCCCCCCGAATAAGCGAGTACGACTTTCATAGTCTCTTCCTTTCGTATCAAAAATGAGCAATGGAGAGGAATGCCTCCATCGCAATTTATAAAATACAGCTATGCTGTTTAAAACGGGATATCGTCTTCGTATTCATCAAAATCGGCCGGAACATCCTTGTCGGAAACCGGCGGCTGGTCGGCGGCGGGAGCCGCGCCTTCGCCAGCGGAAAGCTTCCAGCACTGGAGATTGTTGAAATAACGGCCGTTATATTCGCGGCCGCGAATGTCGAACGTCGCGGTGACTTCCTGACCCACCTGAAGCGTGTCGAGCAGGCTCACCTTGTCCTGCACACATTCCAGACAGATATCCTGCGGCCACTTGCCATCTTCGACGGTTACCACAAATTCGCGCTTGGTGAATCCGCTCGCAAACGTCTGCGCGTCCTGAACCACCTTAACCTTGCCGGTCAACTCATATGCCATTTCACTATCTCCTTCGTTAAAAACTATTCGCCCATGCCGCACTGGCAGGGATTGGGCGACTGTGCCGCCATTTCATCATGCAGCTCCACACAGGCTTCGCCGATCAGCTTCAGCGCCTGATCAATCTCCTCCTGTGAGACATTCAGCGGCGGCAACAAGCGGAGTACATTACCCGCAGTCGCCAGCGCAAGCATCCCTTTTTCCTGCAATTTTTTCTGCAGCGGAGCCGCCGGCACATCCAGCACCAGGCCGAGCAACAGGCCGAGCCCGCGCACACCCGAGATCCATTTCTTATGCTTCATGGCGGTTGCGCAAAGCCCTTCGACCAAATAGGCGCCCATCATCATCGTATTGGCGAGCAGCGCCTCGTCCTCGATCACCTCAATCACCGACAACGCCGCCGAGCAGGCCAGCGGCGTGCCGCCGAAGGTCGTGGCATGATGGCCCGGCTGGAAAATATCCGAAAGCTTTTCGCCGGCGACGATCGCGCCGATCGGGAATCCATTGCCGAGCCCCTTGGCCAGTGAAAAGGCATCGGGCTGTACGTCATAATTCTGAAAGCCGAACCACTTGCCGGTACGGCCCACACCGGCCTGCACTTCGTCGCACAGCAGCAGGATCCCCCTTTCATCGCACAGCTGACGCAGGCCGGACAAAAACTCCGACTCGGCGGGAATCACGCCGCCTTCGCCCTGCAGTGCTTCAACCAGCACCGCCGCCGTCTTGGAGGTAATCGCATCTTCAACCGATTGCAGATCATTAAAGGTGGCGTAAACAAAACCGTCGGGCAGCGGCCCGAAACCAACCTGCACCTTATCCTGCCCCGTCGCCGTCAGCGTCGCCAGCGTCCGACCGTGGAACGACTGGCGCATCGTGACGATCTCATGCCTGCCCTTGTCGCTGCCCCATAGACGCGCCAGCTTGATCAGCCCTTCGTTGGCTTCCGCACCGGAGTTGCAGAAAAAGCATTTGGCGCCCGGCAGACCGGAACGTTCCGCCAGCGCCTTGGCCAGCTGCGGCTGCTTTTCGTTAAAGTAAAGATTCGAAACATGTACCAGCGTCTCGACCTGATCCTGCACCGCCCGAACCATTTTCGGGTGACAGTGACCGATATTTGTGACGGCGATGCCCGAAACAAAGTCGAGATATTCGTTTCCTTCGGCATCCCACACGCTCGTGCCCTGCCCTTCCACCAGGGCAAGTCCCGGCGCATAGGTCGGCATGAGGTGCTGCTTTTGAAGTTCCGCTATTTCCGCAGTATTCATTTCAAATTTCCAGTTTCAGGTTTCCAGTTTCTACTCTGTAATCTCGGTTCCGACGCCTTCGGAGGTGAACAACTCCAGCAGGAGCGAATGCGGCATCGAGGAGTCGATGATATGGGCCTTTTTGATGCCCGATTTGACGGCGCCGACCATGCCTTTGATTTTCGGGAGCATACCGCCGGCAATCACGCCGCGTTCGATCAGCTCGTCCACTTCGCTCAGATGCAGCGAAGAGATCAGCGTCGATTTATCCTCCGGATCGCGCAGCAGCCCCGGCACATCCGTCAGGAAGACCAGCTTGCGGGCATTCAGTGCGCAGGCGATTGCCGTTGCCGCGTCGTCGGCATTAATATTGTAGAGGTGCCCGTCCGGACCTTTGCCCAGCGGCGTGATGACGGGAACAATGTCGGAGCGCAGATAGGCCTGAATCGGCTCAACATCCACATGGTTCACCTTACCGACATAGCCCCAGTCGAGCTGATCGCCGCTTTCCGGATCGATGCCGACCATTTTATCAACGCGGATAATATCCTCGCCGTGAATGCCGCGCGCCTTGCCGTGGTATTGCTGAATAATATCAACCAGATGGGGGTTTACCTCGCGGTTAAGCACCTTTTCCACCACGTGAATGGTTTTCTCGTCGGTCACGCGCAGGCCATGCACAAAGTTAGGCGGAATGTTGTTTTCCTTCATCGAGCGGGAAATGGCCTTGCCGCCGCCGTGTACCACCACCGGACGCAGGCCGACGCATTCCATGAAAGCGATGTCCTGCAGGATACGGCTGTAGCCGTCCTCGCTCTCCATGATGCTGCCGCCGAACTTCACCACCACGGTCTCGCCGCGGAACTGCTGAATGAACGGAAGTGCCTCAATCAACACGCCGGCTTTTTCAATAAACTTGTCCATGCCCATTTCCCTTAGAAATTGATCCGCACATATTCTTCGGTGCAGTTGCAGGTATAGACCGTGGCCGCGCCCTCCCCGATGTGCAGGTCGATGTTTATAGCAAAATCGGTTTGGGAAACCACCTTAATCAGTTCTTCCTGCGCAATATCCGTCCGCACGCCGCCGGCGGCTACCTGTGCCTCGTCATAAAAGACATCCACCTGCTCTTCGACCACCTTTGCGCGGGAATAGCCAATCGAATCCATGATCCGCCCCCAGTCGGGCGTCGTGCCCGCCCACGCGGTCTTGTTAAGCATCGAATTGGCCACCGCACGCGCCGCCAGATCGGCGGCGGCGTCCGACTCCGCGCCGGAAACATTGATGGTCACAAATTTATCAGCCCCTTCGCCGTCATGCACAATCATCATCGCCAGCTCAAAGCAGACCTTTTCGAGCGCTTCGGAAAACGCGGCCCAATCGGCGGAATCTTCACCCAGCGGAGCAATACCCGACGCGCCGTTGGCCATTGCCAGCACGGTATCGTTGGTGCTCTGGTCGCCATCCACCGTAATCCGGTTAAAACTTGCATCCACCGCCTTTTTGAGTGCGGCCTGCAACGCCGGCTGTTTTACGGCGGCGTCGGTGGTGATATACGAAAGCATCGTCGCCATGTTTGGCTCAATCATGCCGGCACCCTTGGCAAAGCCGACGATTTTGACGGCCTGTCCCTCGATTTTGAGCTCGGCCACCGAAACCTTCGGACGCGTGTCCGTCGTCATCATCGCCTCGGCGGTGTCCTGCACGTTTTCGTTTTTAGCCGCGTCAAACAGCGTGCTGATGCCCGGCACAATTTTATCGAGCGGCAACTGCGGACCGATCCGGCCGGTGGAGCAGACAAAAACTTCCTGCGGCGCGCAGCCGAGCAGCTTGGCGGACTCGGCGGCCATATCGCGCGCGGCCACCATGCCTTCGGAACCGGTACAGGCATTGGCGATGCCGCTGTTCATCACAATCGCGCGGGTCAGCCCGTGCTCCAAATGCTCGCGGCAAACTTTGACCGGCGCGGCACAAACCTGGTTTTGTGTAAAGACGCCGGCGGCCGAAGCCGGTGCGTCGGAACAGATCAGCGCCATATCCTTGACGCCGCCCGGTTTGATGCCGGCGGAAATGCCCGCGCACTTAAAGCCTTTCGGCATGACGATATCCGAGTACATAAAATTCGTCCCTTCCTAGATGAGTGGAGGCGTGATTAAAGAGATTTTCCAATGCTTGGAAAACAAAAAAAGCCCCCCGGCATCGGGAGGCTTTTGGACTTGCAGCTCCAACGATTAACGTTTGGAGAACTGGAAGCGTTTACGCGCACCCGGCTGACCCGGTTTCTTACGTTCTTTCATACGCGCGTCACGAGTCAGGAAGCCGGCCTTTTTCAGCACAGCCTTCAGCTCGTCATCAGATCCGGCGAGAGCGCGGGATGCGGCGTGAACCACGGCATCGCACTGCCCGGACTTACCGCCGCCCTTAACGGAGGCGATGATGTCGAATTTACCGACCACACCAGCACACTCGAACGGCTTCTTGAGCAGCTCCTGCTGAAGGGCGGTGTTGAAATATTTATCGGACTCGAGGCCGTTAACGGTGATGGTACCGGAGCCTTCGGTCATGCGAACGCGGGCAACGGAAGTCTTGCGACGGCCGGTTGCTGCGAGAGTCAGTGTATCTTTTGCCATGATGATTTGTTCCTGATTAGAAGTTCAGTTCCAGTTCCTTCACCTGCTGCGCGGCATGCGGATGCTCGGCACCGGCATAGACTTTCAGACGCTTGAGCGTCTGGCGCGCCTGGCGGTTGGCCGGAAGCATGCCTTTAACAGCCTGAGTGATGATCTGCTCAGGGTGCTTTTCGCGGACTTCCTTGGCCTTGGTTTCGGTACGGCCGCTGGTGAATCCGGTATACTTCTGGTAGATTTTCTTTTCTTCTTTGTTGCCGGTCAGTTTGATTTTTTCACAATTGATCACAACAACAAATGCGCCGGTATCGACGTGCGGGGTGTAAGTGGGCTTATCACGGCCGCGCAGTGCATCGGCAATTACAACGGCCAGACGACCGGCCGGCTTGTCTGTGGCGTCAACCACAAGCCATTCACGCTGGATGTCAGCCTCTTTGGGCATAAAAGTTTTCATTTAAAACGTCCTCTATCTCGGTTCGGTATAAACACAAGGTCGCGGAAGTTATAGGAGCCGGGCAGGCGTGTCAACCCCTCTAAGCAAGAAGTTTCTTATTTTTCCCAACCCCGCCCGCGTGCTATAAGCGCTTTATGAAACCCGCACTCTCCAATATCCGACCGCGCCGGCGCCCGACCTGGCTCGGCTGGCTGCTGATGATCCTGCTGATCGGCGGCGTGATTTGGGCCGGAACCGTCAACCTTTACGGCTTTCTTGCGCCGGATGCCAGCCCCAAAAACGGAATCATGGTCGTTGAAGGATGGATCCACGACTTTGCGCTCGACGAAGCCGTCCTCGCCTACCGCGCGGGCGACTACACCCAAATCGCCTGCACCGGCGTCCCGATCGAAACCGGCAGCTATATCCAGCAATTTAAATCCTATCCCGAAATGACCGCCGCCCGCCTCAAAAAACTCGGCATCCCCGAATCGGAAATCATCGTCGCCATCGCCGACGAAACAAAAAAAGACCGCACCTACCTTGCCGCCACCGCCCTGCGCGAAGCGATCATCACCTACAACCTGCAGGAGACCAACCTCCACCTCATCACTACCGGGCCGCACGGGCGCCGCAGCCGCCTGCTCTTCCAGAAGGCGCTCGGCAAAAACTACCGCATCGGCGTCACCTGCCTCGACGAAAGCACCTACAACCCCGACACCTGGTATTCCTGTAGCGAAGGCGTCCGCAGCGTCATCGGCGAACTTATCGCCTACACCTACGCCAAATTTTTCTTCCACCCCTGAAGAGAAGAATGAGGCATGCAGAGTTCCGCGTTGGCTTCGCCTCGCCATGCGTCATGGCAGCCCGCCATGCCATTAAAATAAAAGGATTCCCGCGACGGCGGCCCCCACAACAAGGACCACCGGACTGACCCTCCATTTTGCGATGAGCAGGATACAGATGAGCGTAATCGCCATTGTCGCCCAGCTTACAATCGCCACCCGGCCAATCTGCCACGCGGCGGCCGCCACCAGCCCGACCACCGCCGGACGCAACCCGCGAAACATCGCCTGCACCGGCGGACGTTCATAAAAGTGGAAAAAGAAGAGCGCAAACAAAACCATCATGGCCGTTCCGGGCAACGCAACCGCCAACGTCGCAACCAGAGCACCGGGAACGCCGCCGTTTTCATAGCCAACAAAGGTGGCCATATTGATCGCAATCGCCCCCGGCGTGCTCTGCGAAATGGCGATCAGATCAACAAACCGTTCCGTCGTCATCCATCCGCGCCGCACCACTTCCTGCTGCAGGAACGACAAAATCGCGTATCCGCCGCCAAAGGCAAACAGGCCGATGGTGAAAAAGGAGATAAAAAGCTGAAGCAGCGCGCTCATGCGGCATCCCCTTTTGGAGGGCGAGGCTCTGTCCGAGCCGATTCAACCCTGGGCTCGAACGGAGCCTCGCCCTCCACCCTCCGGAAGAGCATCGCCCCCAAAACACCACCGACCACAATCATCAACACCGGATGGATATGCAGGCCAACTATGGAAAGAAAAGCGCCGAGGGCAATCAGAACCTTGGCTGGCGAATTTACCGAGCGCCTGCCCACCTGCCATACCGCCATAACGATCAGCGCCACCACGGCGGCACGAATACCGGCAAACGCCTTCTGCACCCACGGGTGGTCGAACCAGGGAGCAAGAAAGGCAGCGATCAGCAAAATCACCACCAGCGAGGGAGCGGCCATGCCGGCGGCGGCCGCAACGGCGCCCAAGACGCCGCGCTTGCGGTAGCCGATGAGCGCCGAGGTGTTCATGGCAATGATACCGGGAATGGACTGGCCGAGCGCATAATAGTCGACCATCTCGTCGTCGGTGATCCACCCCTTGGAGTCGACCACCTCGGACTTTAAGAGCGGGAACATGACATACCCGCCGCCGATCGTGACGGCGCTGACCCGCGCAAAAACGAGGAACAGCTCCGGCAGCGTCGGCTTGTCGTTCATTAGAAGTTAATGCAGGAGGCGTGCAGCGCGTCGATTTTTCCGGCGATCTGCTGAACCACTTCGCAATCGACCTTTTCGCTGATCTTCATCAGCGCCAGCGAGTTTTCGCCGGACGGATCGTGCGGGTTGCGCATATCTTCAATATTGATGCCAGCCTCGGCCATGGCGTTGCCGATCTGACCGACGACGCCCGGGCGATCCTTATAGATAAAGAGCGCGGCGGTTCCGGTCGGCTCGAAGTAGAGCTTAGCAAAATCGTTGATGCGCGAAATCATCATGTTGCCTTCGGCGACGGTGCCGCGGACGCTGATGCGCTGGAAGTGCGCGGCATCGACGGAGGTCGTTACGTCCACCGTAATGGAGTTGCCGTACCCCTTGGAGGTGTCGGTGTCGCGATTAAAATATTCCACGCCCATCTCCTTGAGGTATTCAAGCGCGGCGTCGTAGCCCTGCGTACGGTCAAAGTCGTCGGAGAGCGCGGCCACAATCTGAACCAGCAGCCAGTCGCCAAACTTGGCAAGGTCGCCGTAGAAGCTGGTTTCAATCAGCTTCATCTGCTTATTGCCGCCGGCGATGCCGCGGCAGAGGTGCGCCAGCGCGAAAGCGAGTTCGGAATAGGCG
>CAZABK010000080.1:0-13237 GCA_964483355.1 uncultured Verrucomicrobiota bacterium
AACGCCCACTTCAGGTGCGGGTTGCCCATCTTGCGGCCCTTGCCGCCGAAGTCTTAGCGCCTCAACGAGCGGTTTCCGCGACCAGTTTTGCAGCAACGCTTCCATCTGAGCATCGATGCGCTCAACCTGCTGCCGGGCAAAATCAATGCGCTGAAGATATTCCTCCAGGATCATCTTTTGAGCCGGATCGGCCATAACCAGTTCGCGCAGATAACGCATATGCGCTTCTGTCCAGTGCGCCTTCCCTTTATAGCGGTATCCGTTCCGAAGCAAAAAAGAGAGCAGCTGCTTTTTGGTGCGGGCCATTGAGTTGACCGCATCGGTGCGGCCACGGCATACATCGCGGATCACCTCGTCTTCGACCGAAGGGATGTGGATGCCTTCGAGTTCGCCGGCGCGATAGAGCCGAGCAAGCTTTTTGGCATCACGTCGATCCGTCTTAACCCGGTCGCCCGACTGCGATGGTATTTTGGAGGGTGCAACCACAATGCACTCGAAGCCCAGCTTAATCAGCCGCCTCGCAAGCACGAACCCCGTCGGTCCCGCCTCATAGCACAGCGCAACATCTTTCTTCGTCAGATCGTGCTTTTTCATGATCCGGCGTAACGCCGCTTCAAACACCCGTATGTCGGCAGAAACCTTCCCATACAGTTCCGGCGGCTCCTTGCCCGCAAACGCCAACGCGAGCGTATTTGATTCTTTATGTGCATCGATCCCTATGTATACTTTTTTCATGGCGTGTCCTTTGGTTTGAATTGCATTGTTCATTCAATGTTGGATAGGCCCCTTCATTGGCGTGTCGGGGCAGCCCACGAAACATCATCCCATGGAGTACGCCACCACTTCAAAAACAAAAAGCCGAAGCTCACGCTTCAGCCATAAGGTCTGGAAACAGAAAATAATCATTGAGCACAGAGTATCACTAAAGTATCATTCTACTCATGAAAACAGAATTAGTAACCACATTAAAAAGACAGGCCACACAGATCCTTTCCGATCTCCATAGTTCAGGCGAACCCGTATTGATTACCGAACATGGCAAACCTTCAGCATATCTTGTTGACGTTGATTCCTATGAGTATATGCAGAATCGAATGAAAATTCTTGAAGGAATTGCCAGAGGAGAACGGGCAATCCTTGAAGGACGCACCTACACACAGGATGAAGCCAAAGAGAAGATGAAAAAATGGCTGATCTGATTTGGACAGAACCAGCCCTTTTAGATTTGGATGAAGTTGCAGAATATATGGCCTTGGACAATCCAACGGCAGCATCCAATTACGTCCAAAAGGTTTTTGATCGAACAGATCGCCTAACCATCTATCCGAACTCAGGGAAGCGACCAAAAGAATTGCCACGCACTCCCTATAGAGAAATTGTCGTACCACCCTGCCGAATATTTTACCGAGTTGAAAATGACACGGCATATATTTTGCATGTCATGCGTGCTGAAAGATTACTTCAACCATTCCTGTTAGATAGACGGGATAGAGAGAAATAATTTTCCAACCAGTCATCTGAGGTTCTCCGTCAACGCAAAAACTGACTTTCGATAGGCCCGTTTAACCTAATGACATCAGGGTGTTCCGCGATGGTCTCCCATAATTTTGACCCTCGCTTTTTCAGCACGCTCAGGTAGTGCATTTCATCGTACGGCACTCTCTCCTTCCAGCAGCGATAGATGATGCGGATCCACTTGAACGCCAGCGCACGCACGGCCTGATGATGTCCCATGCCGCGCTCAGGGTGATCCGTAACGTCAGAATAAAAACAAATCGCGACCGTTCCGGAGGTCGCTGGCACACAGGGCCGCCTTCTAGGCATAGCCAAGTTTCTTGAGGATCCAGAAGTTTTTGCGCCAGTTTTTTTCGACCTTGACCCAGAGCTTGAGCTTGAAGCGGACGCCGTACATTTCGTAGAGCTCTTTTTCGGCCTGTTCGCGGACCCATTTGATCAGACGCCCTTTTTCGCCGATGACGATGCCTTTCTGGGAGTGGCGCTCGACCATCACGGAAACGTCGACGGTCCATTTCTTTTCCTGCTCGTGGATCTCTTCGACCCAGATCGCCACAGCATGCGGCAGCTCCTGCTCGAGGCGATGGAAAAACTTTTCGCGGACGACGTCGGCAATGTTGAGCTTGCGCGGATAGTCGGTGAGAATGTCTTCGGGAAAGAGCGGCGGCCCTTCGGGCACGCTTTCAAAGAGCGTGTCGAGCAGGACGGCCATGCCGTCGCCCTTGAGGGCGGAGACGCTGGTCCAGAGCGGCTCTTTGTCGGATTCCTTCTCTTCCTTGATTTCCTGCCACAGTTCCCGATAGGCGTCGGCGCAGGCAGAACGGCGGTCGCATTTGTTGACGGCAATGATGCAGGGGACTTCCTCGCGGGTAATGCGGCGGAACCAGCCGTCGTCCTCGAGTTCAGGTTTGGTAGAGCCGTCGAGCACGAGCAGAATGGCGTCGACGCCCTGGACGGCGGAACGCGCGGCTTTGTTGAGGTTTTTACCGAGCTCGCCCTGCGCCTTGTGCACGCCGGGGGTATCGAGAAAAACGAGCTGTCCGCGCTCTTCGGTGAGGATGGCGCGGATCACGTTGCGCGTCGTCTGCACGGTATCGCTGACGATGCTGACCTTTTCGCCGAGCAGATGGTTGACGAGGGTCGACTTGCCGACGTTGGTGCGCCCGACAATCGCCACGATGCCGGAGCGTTCCATGCCTGTAAATTCCACGTTATCCATCATACACCTGTTTCTTTTTTACCACCCGCTGCGCTGGAGCACACAGAGTGCACGGAGATGTTAAGATGCTCCGAGCCTCCGTGGTGAAAACCTTCTGCTGCTCCGAAAAATATTCCGTTCCACAAAGCGCGGATTTTACCACATCCGGCGGAGAACGGCTAAACCTAAAAACCGCTAATGCACGTTAATGGCGAATCGTTGTAAAACCATCTGCCGTCCTACCGATTCGCGTTCATCCGTGTTCATTCGTGGTTCATTCACCTCCGCAGCAGAGGGGAAGAATATTCGCGGTTTCGCTTTTCGGCGTTGCGCCGCCGCACCCCTTTATTTATGGTGTCGCGATTATGAAAAAGATGCTTCCTTTGATTGCTTTTCTCTGCGCGGTAACGGCCGGCGGCCAGACCAACCCGCCGGCCGAACCGGTCTCGATTCAGATCGACGGCTATGCGGCGCGGGTTAACGAGCGGATCATCACCCGCGGCGAAGTCCGCGAAATGATGGCGCCGATGCTGCCGGAGCTTTATCGCACCTATCAGGGCGCACAGCTGGAGACCGAGCTCGAAAAGCTGTATATCCGCACCCGCAACGAGCTGGTGGAACGCGCACTGATTATGGAAGCCTTTACCGCCCGCGGCGGCCAGCTTCCGGACCAATATGTGGCCGACGAAGTTAAACGCGTCGTCAAAGAGCGCTTCAAGGGCGACAAGGCGCTGTTCGAGCAGGTGCTGGCGGAGCAGAAACAGACGCGCGCGGAATTCATGGACAGCATCCGCGAACAGATGGCGATCGGCATGCTGACCAGCCAGGAGGTTTATCGCCGCGTACGCATTACGCCGGAACAGGTGCGCGCAGAGTACACCCAAAATGCGGACGCCTACTTTATTCCTGAAAAGGTGATGTTCAGCGTCATCGTCTTCAATAAAGGCGAAACGCCCGAAGAGCAGGCCGTTAAACGCGAAGAGGCCGAAAAGACCCGCGCCCGCCTGCTCGAAGGCGCCGACTTTGCCGAAACCGCCAAGGCCGTCTCCGAAGGCAGCCGCGCGGCAGAAGGCGGCGCGTTCCCCTGGATGCAGCCGAAAGATGTCCGTCCCGAACTCCAGGAAACGCTCCAGGCGCTGCCGGCCGGCGAGATCAGCGCAATTATCGACACCGACAAACAGCTCTACATTGTGAAGCTCCAGGCACGCCGCCAGGCCGGCTATAAAGCATTCGACGAAGTCCGGACGGACATTGAAAATGCCCTCACCATGCAGGAACGTGCACGCCTCCGGAAGCGCTGGATCGACCGCCTGAAAGAGAGCCACTACGTCGTTGTCTACGAATAAGCGACTGAATAACATTCGCCACAAATGAACACCGATTGACACGGATCTCTCCTCATTCGGTGTTCTTCCGTGTTTATCCGCGGCGACAACTTTCTCGGATTACTCATCCGGCCGCACGCGGCCGCGCAGTTTTTTCTTGGCGCCCTGCTTCGATTTTTCATCAAGCATCTTGGCCTTGGCGCGGCGGGAGCGGCGGCGCTTCTGCCGGCGGATTTTTTCGATGGCCTGCTGCCGCGCGCTTTTTTCGCCGAGCACCTTTCCCTCCATCCGCTCGCACAGCTCGCGGCGCGCCCAGAAGCGGTTGTCGGCCTGCGAGCGCGTTTTCTGGCAGCGGATCTCGATGCCGCTCGGCGCATGGATGAGCTGAACGCACGAGGAGGTCTTGTTGATCTTCTGGCCGCCCTTGCCGGAGCCGCGGATAAAATGCTCCTGAAGATCCTGTTCCAGGATCCCGAGCTTTTCCATCTGCGCCTGCAGCTTTTCCCATTTTTCGGCCGTAATCATTCTTTCCCCTAACCAGTAAAGAATCCACAGATTACGCAGATCTGCACAGATTCAAATCAAAAACAGATACGGAGCCTCCTCGCAGAGACGCGGAGTACGCAGAGAAATATTTTTCACTCCAGCTCTGCGACCTCTGCTCCTCTGCGAGGGATACAAGAGTTGATTTAGTCCGGCCGCTGAATAGGATGGATCAAATGGAAGAGCTGCTGACCAACGCCGATACCGAAATCCAATGGATCTTTAATGCCATTGCGGTTGTGCTGTTTGTCGGCGGACTGATCGCGGCGGCAGCGCTGATCCGGCACCATCGCCGCAACCCGCCGGACCACGCAACATTGACCGCCGCCCTGGCCGCGCGTTCCTGGAGTACGCCGCAGGTCGGGCTCCTGCTCAGCACGCTGTTTGGGCTCTACGCGCTGGCGATGTTCAGCGGCCGCCTGTTTTATGAAGAACAACTGCCGCTCGCCCAGCTCGCCATCACTCTCTTTATCTATGCCATCCTCGTGGTCATCATTGCCGTCATCAACCGGCGGCGCGGCACCGGAATTGGAGCGGGAGCGCGGGCATTCCGGCAGCTTCCGCTTGCGGCACTCTTTTATGTCGCCGTCATTCCGTTTCTGATGATCGCCACCCAGGCGTGGCACTGGCTGCTGCAGCATCTCTTCGGCATGGAGATTGAGCTGCAGGGCGTCGCACAATTTATCGCGCAGGAACGCTCCTGGCTGCAGGTGGCCTATATGTTCACCGCCGTCATCGTGGCGCCGCTTTATGAAGAGCTGATGTTTCGCGGCATCATCTTTCCCTATCTCGCAAAACGCATCGGCCTTGCGGGCGGCATTGTGCTGGTTTCAGTGCTCTTTGCGCTGATGCACTTTCACCGGCCGGCGGCTGTGCCGCTCTTCCTGCTGTCCGGCGCACTCTGCCTCGCCTACTGGCGCACCGGTTCGCTCTGGGTCGCCATCGGCATGCATGCCCTCTTTAATGCCGTCACCATTCTGGCGCTCACCATCATTGGCTAAACCGCAGAATCCGGGATGCGGGCATGAACCACCGATGGACTCAGATAAACACAAATATCCAAACATCTGTGTTCATGGGTGTTCCTCTGTGGTTCTATTTTCTTGTTTAGGATTCTGCCTCATTCTACGCCGTTCCGCGCATCCGGCGGTTTCATGAACAATAGCTTCCATTCAGTCGCGCCGTTTTCTAGTATCCCGCTTATGGAACCGATTACGCTCTACATCACGCTTCTGCTTTCCGGCTTCGTGCTCATCGGCATGGAAATTTTTGTTCCCGGCGGCATCCTTGGAATCTGCGGCTCCGCGGCCTGGATCTCGGCAGCGGTGGTCGGCTGGCGCAACTTTCCGGAACCCTGGAACATGCTCAGTGCTTTTGCGCTGCTCTTTGTCGGCATCGTGACCTTCTTCATCTGGATCCGCTATTTCCCCAAAAGCCGCGTCGGCAAAAGCCTCTCGCTCGAAGAAAGCACGGCCGACTATAAATCGCACGTCGGCGAAGAGCTTCCGGTCGGCACCCTCGGCGAAGCCGTCAGCACCCTGCGTCCCTGCGGTATTGCCCGGTTCGACGGCCGTCGCCTCGATGTCGTTGCCGACGGCGAATGGATTGACGCCGGCCAGACCATCAAAATTTCCTCAACCACCGACGGCCATATTTCCGTCGTGAAAGCATAACCATGTCATTTAAACAATCGATCATCGGCTTTTTTGCCGCCCTCACTCTGCAGGCGCAGGCCACCGAATTTCTTTCCACCACCAACTATTTTGTCGCCAAAGGCCAAACCGTCGCCGACGAACAGTGGGTCGCTGCGGCCACCGCCTTTACCGAGGGCGAATTCAAAAACGATCTCTTTATTGCCTCCGGCGACCAGCTGAAGCTCGACGGCACCTACGCCGGCAACATCTGGGGCGCCGCCGGCATGAATGCCAGCCTCGGCGGGCCCTGCCAACGCAATGTGCGGCTCGCCGGCAAATCGGTGCAGGTCAATAATACCGTCGGCGGCAACCTGATGGCGCTGGCGGAAACCATCATGATCGGAACCAACGCCGTCATCGAAGGCCGCGTCCGGCTGCTCGGCACCAGCGTGGTTCAGGAAGGCCGCATCAACGGCGACGCCGTCATCACGGCCGGCCGGCTCGTTACGCTCGACGGTATTATTGAAGGCGACCTGAAAATTATTGCGCCCGACATTCTGTTCGCGCCCGGTGCGCGCATTGCCGGCGATCTGGACTATACCACCAGCAAAGAGCTGGTCCCCGCCGAAGGCGTGGTGGGCGGAACGCTTACACGCATCGTACCGCAGGCCGAACCGCGCTTTAGCGCCGCCCGGCTCCAAGCACACGCAATGTGGTTTCTGGCCGCGCTCTTTGCGGGCATCCCCTTCATCACGCTCTTCCCGATGAGCACCGCCATGGCCACACAGCTGGCCCGGAAGTCGCCGCTGAAATGTTTACTGATCGGGCTGGTCGCCTCGGCCGGCCTGCCCCTCTTCGGACTCATGGGCATTTCCTCCGTCATCGGCATTCCGCTCGGAAGCCTGCTGCTGGCCTCGTGGGGTATTCTGGCCTATATCAGCCGCATTATTTCCGGCCTGGTGATCGGCACCCTGATCCTGCGTTCCGCCGGCAATTCCGTCAGCCGCGTCCTGCTGACCATGGCGCTCGGACTGGCGGTCATCTACCTTGCCGTCCTGATCCCCTCCATCGGCCCACCGGTTCAAATGGTCGTGATGTGGCTCGGCATGGGCGCACTGATCCTGGCGCTGCTCGAAAAGCGCCGGCTCATCATCCAGGTGCCGCACAATCTGAAGAAACTTGAAGATCTGAGAAACGAAGAATACAACCCCGCGGAGGAAGAATCATGAACATGACCTACATCGTTATTGTACCCATCGCTATTATCCTGCTGATCTTTTTGGCCCTGGCGATTTCCGTTATCGACCTGTGGGTGCGCGCCCTCTTTGCCGAAGCGCCGGTCCGCATCCGCGACCTGATCGGCATGAAGCTGCGCCGCGTTCCGCCGCATCAGGTGGTGCTCACCTACATCTCCGCCGTCAAAGCCGGGCTCTCCATCGGCACCGGCATGCTCGAAGCCCACTATCTCGCCGGCGGCAGCATCCAGAATGTTGTGCGCGCGCTCATTGCCGCCGACAAGGCCAACATTGAACTGAGCTTCCAGCAGGCCGCCGCGATCGACCTCGCCGGCCGCAACATTGTCGACGCCGTCCAGACCAGCGTGAACCCGAAAGTGATCGACTGCCCCGATCCCTCCAAAACCGCCACCGGCATGCTCGACGCCGTCGCCAAGGACGGCATTCGCCTGCTCGTCAAGGCGCGCGTTACCGTGCGCACCAACCTCGAACGCCTCGTCGGCGGCGCCACCGAAGACACCATCATCGCCCGCGTCGGCCAGGGTATCGTCAGCGCCATCGGCTCGATGGGTTCCTATAAAGACGTGCTCGAAAACCCCGACTCCATCAGCCGCAAGGTGCTCGAATCCGGCCTCGACGCCCAGACCGCCTTTGAAATTGTTTCGATCGATATTGCCGACGTCTCCGTCGCCGGCGTCGGCCAGATTGCCAACGTCGGTGCCAAGCTCGAGGCCGACCGCGCCGACGCCGATAAGATTATGCGCCAGGCCGAAGCCGAAGGGCGCAAGGCGATGGCGATCGCCGCCGAGCAGGAAATGCGCGCGCGCGTTCAGGAAATGCAGGCCAAGGTGATTGAAGCACAGGCCGAAGTGCCGCTGGCGATGGCCGAAGCGTTCCGTAAAGGCAACCTCGGCGTGATGGACTTCTACCGTATGCAGAACATCATGGCCGACACCTCCATGCGTGAATCGCTCGCCGGCGGCGACGAAGAAAACAAGGATAAGTAACCGAATCGCCACAGATTGCGCAGACCCGTCTGCGTGATCTGCGGCTTGAAGGAAGCGATATGGACGACCTTATTGGTTTACTCGTAATCATCGCCATCGCGATCTTTAACATGCTCGCGCAGGCCGGCAAAAAAAAGAAGCCGGCCAGGCCGGCGCAACGGCCCGGCGGAGCGCCGCCCAAACGCGCGCCGGCAACCATCGAAGACTTCTTCGAAGAGCTCGCCGAAAAGATGGAGCCGAAGCAGACGGAGCTGCCCGACTGGCCGAAGGGCTATGAACGCCCCGACTACATGAAGGAGATGGAGGACTTCGAACGCGCCCGCGCCGAAGAGCTGGAAGAGGAAAAGGTCACCGAACCCATTCCGGTGCCGGAGCCCAACCCCGAACCGGCGCTGCCGACATTCGAACCAGATCCGGCAGTTGAGCCCATGCGTCAGGTGGCCTCGCTCAAGTCGGCCATGCGCGCCGTGCCCTCCGCCATCATCAACACCAACGGCATGCGGATTGCGACGGCCCCGATGCTGCGCAGCAGCACCGCCGGGAAAATTGATTATCCGCTGGGTCAAAAGTCCGAGCTGAAAAAGGCGATCATTGCCAAGCTGATCTTCAGCCCGCCGCGCGCCTGCGACCCGTCGTTTGACAATACCAGTGCCAAGTAGGTACCCGCGAAGATCCGCCTATGAGTAAAAAGAAAAAAGCGCCGCTCGACATCCATTGGCTCTACGAAGCCTCCGTTCAGAACGTCGATACCGATCTCGACTTTGGCAAGCGTGTCTACCGCAGGCACTGGAAGCGCAATCCGCTGACGGTGCGCGAAGATTTTTGCGGCACCGCCAAGCTGGCCGCCCGCTGGACACAGCGCAACAAACTGCACGAAGCCTGGGGCATCGATTTTCATCAACCCACGCTCGATTGGGGCATCCAACACCATGTCTCCGAACTGACCGATAAGCAGAAAGAGCGGCTCCACCTGATCTGCGGCGACGTGCTGGAAAAGAATACACCGAAAGTCGACCTGGCCTTTGCGCTCAACTTTTCCTTCTGCGTATTCAAGCAGCGCGAAATGCTGCGCAGCTATTTCAAGCGCGTTCATCAGGCGCTCAACGACGAAGGGCTCTTCGTGATGGATATTTATGGCGGCACCGAATCGGTCGCGGCCAAGAGCGACGATGTTCGTGAAATCCCCGGCTTTACCACGCCGGAAGGCCTGGAGATTCCCGACTTTGAATATCTCTGGGAGCAGGCGGAATATAACCCGATCAACCACCACACCACCTGCCACATTCACTTTAAGGTGCCCGGCTACGGTAACTTTAAAAAAGCCTTCACCTACGACTGGCGCCTGTGGACCCTCCCCGAACTGCAGGAAATCCTGATCGAGGCCGGTTTTTCGAAAGCCGAGGTCTATCTGCACGACTTTGATGATGAGGGCGAATCCGACGAAACCTTCCGCCTGCGCAAAACCTACGAAAACGTCCAGGGCTGGGTCGCCTATGTGGTGGGAATCAAGTAGGCGATTTTACAAAAGGCCGTGACGCTCGCTTGGTTGCAGCGCTTTATGGGAGCCCCTACGCGTCCAGCAGTTCACGGACGGCCTCGGCCAAATCATCGAGAACAATCGGCTTGTAGAAAACCTTGCGGGCACCGAACTTTTCGGCCACAGGCAGAAAGTCCATGGGAGCCCGCTGCATGGCGCCGGACATGGCGATGACCGGAATCGCCGAATGCCTGTTACGAATCTCCATCAACACTTCAAGGCCATCGGCATCGGGCATCAGGATGTCGGTGACAATCAAGTCATGGATGCCCTCCTCCAAGTGCTTTAATCCCTCGCGTCCGGTGGATGCAATAAACACCAGATGCCCCTGCTCTTCCAGACAACGCTGAACCAGCCGCAGGATGTGCGGATCGTCGTCAATTACCAGGATAGTTGCCATGTCCAGCCTCCATTTCCAATTAATCAACTCCTGTTACGCAAGAAGCCTCGTCCGGGCACACTGGCATCTCCTCTGCCACCGGCCTTGCCACAAGCACCTCTCTGATCTTGCGGGCCAGGTCGATGCTTTTGAAGGGTTTCTGGAGAAACGGGGTCCCTTCCTGTATGCCGGCCTGCCGGAGCGTTTCAAGCTCGGCGTAGCCGGAAATAAAGATGACTTTGAGAGCAGGGCGGCCGGCGACCAGACGTTCATACACCACCGGTCCGGGCCAATCGGGCAGCACCACATCGCTGACCAACAGGTCGACCGCGGTCGCGTTGTCCCTCACCAGCAACTCGGCTTCCTCGCCCGATGCGGCGACCAAAAGTTTGTAGCCCAGAGATTCGAGGTCGCGGCATAGCGTATTTCGTACCGCCTCTTCGTCTTCCACAAGCAATATGGTCTCCGATCCCTGGGGCGCGAATTTTTCCGGCCCATCATGACGGGAAGGTTTGCGGGATGCTTCCACGCGCGGGAGGTAGATCTTGATCGTGGTGCCCACGTCTGGCGCGCTCTCAATCCAGATGTAGCCGCCGTGCTGCTTCACGATGCCGTAGACGGTAGGCAGGCCAAGACCGGTACCTTTGCCGATATCCTTGGTTGTAAAGAAGGGCTCGAATACGCGCTGCCTGGTCTCCTCGCTCATGCCGACCCCCGAGTCCACCACGGAGAGCATTACGTAGCGACCGGGCTCCATCACCGCACAGGGAGTGTTGCCGCGGTGAACGAAGTCCACATTGGCGGTTGCGATGCACAGCTGGCCGCCGGCAGGCATGGCGTCCCGGGCATTCACAGCCAGGTTTATCAGCACCTGATCCATTTGAATCGGATCTACGTGCACGTAGCCGAGATCAACCGTTGACGACGTTTGCAAATCTATATTTTCACCGATCAACCGACGGAGCATTTTGGCCGCATTGGCGATTAGGTCATTTAGATTTGCATCTTTAAGCTGCATGGGCTGGCGTCTGCTGAAACTCAGCAGTTGCCGCGTCAGACTGGCACCCCGTTCAACCAATGCCATCACCTCCGCAAGATCCTTATGAGGTTGGGAGTCAACCTCAAGCTGATTGCTCGCATATTGCGTAAAGCCCTGGATTCCCATCAGGATGTTGTTGAAGTCGTGGGCCACGCCACCCGCCAGCAACCCAACCGCCTCCATCTTTTGCGCTTGACGCAGCTGCTCTTCCAGCGCCCGCTTTTCGGTCGTGTCGATCAGCACCACAAGAAACTCGAGCGACCTGCCCAGTGTGGCGCTTACAAGAGAGATCGACAACTCCGCGGGGAAGGTCTCTCCATTCTTCTGTGTACCGATCACGTCGCCGTGCCACTCCCCTATTTCTGTGACAACGGGAAGGATCGTGTCTTCAATATCGGGTTTCGAAATCAGTTCCCCGATATGCAAGCTGACTATTTCCTCTGCCGCATAACCAAAGGCATTTGCGGCGGCGGCGTTGGCATAGTTCACGCAACCGTTTTCACCAACCAGGAAATAGTCATCATGGGCTTCCTCCACGGCATCATCGAGCATCCGCAGCTTTGCCGTGTTCCAGGACAATTCCTCCGCCAGCATGTTTAATCCTGTAAGTACCGCGTCGAAAATGTCGCCGTCGTCCGATGGCGTGCCTCGGGCGTCCAGATTACCTGAGGCCAGTTGAACAATCAGCTCAAGGATCCGGTCGAGCCGCGGGTCATATGATGTGTCTAATTCCGTACCCATCACTAGAGCTCCTTTAACCAGGCAAGCGCCTCTTCTTCTGATGTAAAGATCCTGCAGGGGAACGGCGGTTTGTTGAAAAAGAGAAAAAAGCTGGCCAAGGTCGAGTTCATCAACGAGCCCACCAGTAAGGCCACCCCGGTAGTGGCGTTGTTGGCCTGTGGACTCGTTGCATAATAGCTGCGGCTTTCTCTGTCCGAGAACTTTATCCCTCGATGATCAACCAGCAGAGGGGCTTTTCCCCTACCGGTGAGTTCCAGCATTTGAGCCACTGAACGCCTGGCGATTTCCAGGTTAAGAACGGCGCCCTGAACGTATTCCAGATGAACGATGCCCTCATCGTCCTGCCACATCCTGTAGGATTCCGATGTCATAGTGATGTTCTCCAACAGATACTGATCAATCTTGCCGCAATCCTTGTTCCCGAAACTTCTTCAACCAGGAAAGCGCTTTTTCCTCGGAGCTGAACAGCTGGGTCGGTATCGCCGGTTTATTGAGGCCGAGAAAGAAACTTCCCATCACCTTGCTGACCGGGGAACACACCAGCAGAGCCAATGCGCAGACATTCGCTATCAAAGCTTCACCGGAATACTCCTCCCGGGCCTCTCTCGAAATCCCCCTGCTCTCCGTGATATCCACCAGGAGCGGGACACGGCGTTCATCGGCGATGCTCGCAAGAAGCGCCGTATTTTCCCGCGCATTCTCCAGCGATATCTTCACGGCCTTCTCCACCGCACGAACGATTCCATCCTCTCCAACCGTAAGCCTCAACGAATGGGTTGTGTATTCCTGCGCCTTCATTTCGTCGCTCCTTCCCAAAATCCTTTCACCACGCAACGGCCTCGTGCTCGCAGGTGAACAGCCTTGTCGGCACTACGGGTTTGTCGAGCCCCAGAAAAAAACTGCCCATTACCCTGGAGACAGGAGATCCCACGAGAAGCGCAATTGCGGTCGTGCTCCCTGTAACGCTGTCGCTCGCATAGTATTGCCGGGCTTCTTTCGTGATGAACCCAAGAGCCGTCATGTCAACCAGAACCACCATTAAGCCCTTCTGAGTAAAGCCAAAAATTCCCTCAACCCGATCTTT
>CAZABK010000081.1:0-13113 GCA_964483355.1 uncultured Verrucomicrobiota bacterium
GGTGACCACGTCGCCGGCATCCGCGTCCTGCAGAAACGCCACGGCATTCCGGTCTACACCAACGCCGGCACCCACAACGGCATCCAGCGCCAGCCCAAGGCCGACGAAATTTCCGTTAAAATTTTCCAGACCGGCGCCGCCTTCGAGATCGGCGACATCAACATTGAACCCTTTTCCGTCCCGCACGACGCTTATGAACCGGTCGGCTTCCGCCTGCAGACCGCCGACACCGCCGTCGGCATTGCAACCGACCTCGGCATGGGAACTGCGCTCGTCCGCGACAAGCTCAAGGGCTGCCGCGCCCTCATCCTGGAGTCAAACCACGACGAGGATCTGCTGCGCGAGGCGCCCCGCCCCTGGCCGCTCAAGCAGCGCATCCGCAGCCGGCAGGGCCATCTGTCCAATGTTGATGCGGCGCGCCTGATTGCCGAGTGCGCGACCAACGAGCTGGAACACGTTTTTCTCGCCCATCTCAGTTCCGACTGCAATACACCCGACACCGCCCTGCGCACCGTCGCCTCGCAGCTGCGGCTCGACGGCCTTGGCCACATTAAGCTGGAAATCGCCCACCCGAGCCGGATTTCCGACATCTGGAACCGCAATGGCGTCAGCGCCTGTTTGCAGGAAAGTGGTGTTTAACCACGCGGAACAGCAACCAGGTGTCGCGGAACGGAGCAACGTGGCTGCGGTATTTCTGATTATAGATTGTTGAGATGCGGACCGAATCAATCCGGATGTGGCGTAGCGCCGCGCGGATGAGCATATCAAACTCGAAGGCAAAACGCGGTTCGTGGCTCATGATAAAGGGCAGAATGTCGGAGCGATAAAAGCGGAAACCGCACGGCGGGTCGGCCACATAAATTTTCACCAATCGGTTGAGCACCCACGCCATGAATTGGTTGGTCCAGCGGCGAATGATCGGCATGCCGTCCGGATTCGCCATGCGGGTGCCGACGAGCACCGGAATACGGGTGCGTTCGTAGGTATCCAGAAAACGGCCGATTTCGCGCGGATCATGCTGCCCGTCGCCGTCCACCACCAGCACCGCGTCCCAGCCGTCTTCGAGCACCACCCGCAAGCCGCGCTTGAGCGAAGCGCCCTTGCCGAGATTTTTGCGGTTGCGCAGCACCTGCGCGCCGGCTTTCCGAGCCAGCTCGGTAGTGCGGTCGGCCGAGCCGTCATCAATCACAATCACTTTTTCCGCCCCCTGCTCCAGGGACAAGCGGACAACCGACTCGATATGCTCCTCTTCGTTGAGGGCGCAAACCAGCACGCAGAATGTTTCAACCTTCTTCGAGTGGTTTCCGTTAATCATGCCAAAGATTCCGTCAGGCAGTGACCATGTTATCCGCGCGGTAGGAGGAGCGCACGAGCGGCCCGGAGGCGACCGACGCGAAGCCCATTTCATAAGCGGCAGCCTCAAAGTCGGCAAACTCCTTGGGCGTCACAAAGCGCTTGGTGTGCGCATGGTCGCGCGTCGGCGCCATATATTGGCCGATGGTCAGCAGCCGCACGCCGTGGTCATAAATATCCCGCAGGCACTCGATCACCTCTTCGTTGGTCTCGCCGAGCCCGAGCATGATGCCGGTCTTCACCTTGATCGCGGCGCCTTTATATTCAGCAGCATCCTGCAGCACCTGAAGCGAACGTTCATAGGTAGCGCCGGAACGAATGGTCGGCTGCAGGCGCTTTACAGTTTCCACGTTGTGATTGAACACCACGGGGCCGGCATCAAGCACCGTGTAGAGCGGCTCTTTTTGCCCGAGAAAGTCGGGCGTCAGCACCTCGACCGTCACCTGCGGCAGGCGTGTTTGAATCGCCTGAATGGTTTGGGCAAAGATTTCCGCGCCGCCATCGGGCAGATCGTCGCGCGTGACGCTGGTGATGACGACATGGCGGAGCTTCAGGGTTTCGACAGCTTCGGCGACGCGCTGCGGCTCTTCGGTATCGAGCCCGGCCGGACGGCCGGTGGCGACTGAGCAGAAGCGGCAGTTACGCGTGCAGACGTTGCCGAGAATCATGATGGTCGCCGTGCCGTGGTTCCAGCATTCGTGGCGGTTGGGGCATTTGGCATTTTCGCAGACGGTTTGCAGGCCGTTCTTTTTCAGTACGGCGTGGGTTGCGGCATACTCTTTGTCGGTCTGGATGGACCGCCGCATCCAGTCGGGAATGCGGCCCGGCCTTACTGCTCCACAGCTATCACTCATTGTCTCAGCCCTTCAGCATATCGATCATCTTCTGAATCTTTTCACTCTTTTCGAGCAGCTCGTCCTGGCGCTTGCGCTGAACGTCGACGACATCCTTCGGTGCCTTGTCGACAAAGTTCGGATTCTCGAGCTTTTTCTTCACGCCTGTCAGGAAGCCGTTCACTTCGTCGAGTTCCTTGGTCAGCTTTTCGATTTCGGCATCAACATCCACCAGCCCTTCGATCGACATGTAGACCGAACCCAGTGTACTGATACCGCTCGGCATCGCGCCTTCCGGCGTAAAGTCAACATCCACCTTGAGCTCTTCGGCCTTCAGCGCCGCCATGATCGAAACCTTGTCGGCCTCGACCTGCGCCGCGACCTCGTCGTTAGCGGCGCGGACGCAGAATTTGGCCTCCTGTTTGTTGGCCAGATTATATTCAGCGCGCAGAATGCGGCCGACGCGGATCAGGTCGTGCTTGCCGGCGACATATTTGACAATCTTCGGATCAATGCCGCTCACCACCGCCTTTTCCGGCCACGGCGCAAGCATGATCGTTTCAGACTCATGGTTATAGCCCATGCCTTCCCACAACTCTTCGGTCTGGAACGGCATGAACGGATGCAGCAGGCGCAGCGCCGTCGAGAAGGCAAAGTGCATCACCTGCAGCGTGTGCTTTTTCTGCGCCGGCGTGCCGTTGTAGAGCAGCGGTTTGGCATATTCCAGATACCAGTCGCAGTAGCTGTGCCAGAAGAAATCATACAGCGCCAGCGTCGCGTCGTTGAAGCGGTAGCGGCCGAGATTATCGTTCACCGCCGCAATCGCCTCGTTGAGCTTGGCGAGCAGATGCTGGTCGTCCGGCGTCAGGTCGGCTTCGTTGAACGCCAGGTCCTTGACATCGAATCCTTCCGAATGCATCTCCATAAAGCGCGCGGCGTTCCAGATCTTGGTGCCGAAGTTACGGCCGATCTCAAACTTTTCGTCGTTGATATAAACGTCCTGTCCGGTCGCGGTAATCATCAGTAGCGAGAAGCGCAGCGCGTCGGAGCTGTATTTTTCGATGATGTCGAGCGGGTCGATCGAGTTGCCGAGACTCTTCGACATCTTACGGCCCTGGTCGTCGCGGACCGTACCGTGAATATAGACGGTGTCGAACGGAATATCGTCGAGCACTTCCATGCCCGACATAATCATGCGCGCCACCCAGAAAAAGATAATTTCGTTGCCGGTGACGAGCGTGTTGCTCGGATAATAAAACTTCAGGTCTTCGCTTTCGTTCGGCCAGCCGAATACGCTGAACGGCCAGAGCCACGACGAGAACCAGGTGTCGAGCACATCCTCATCCTGACGGAAATCGCCGGTCGAACAGACCGGACATTTTTCCGGCTCAACCTTCGACGCCCATTCGTGGTTGCACTCGTCGCAATAATAAATCGGAATCCGGTGGCCCCACCAGATCTGGCGCGAGATGCACCAGTCGCGGATATTTTCCATCCAGCCCATATAGGTCTTGTTCCAACGCTCCGGAACAAACTTGATGCGGCCGTCGTTCACCGCTTCGATCGCCGGACGCGCCAGCGACTTCATCTTCACGAACCACTGTGGCGAAAGGCGCGGCTCAACAACCGTGTCGCAGCGGTAGCAGTGGCCGACGGCGTGCATGTGCTTTTCAACCTTTTCAACGAGGCCGCCCGCCTTCAGGTCTTCCATCAGCTGCTTGCGGCACTCGAAGCGGTCCATGCCTTCGTACGGCCCGGCCTCGGCGTTCATGATGCCGGTGTCGGTCATCACATTGATCTGCGGCAGCTCGTGGCGCAGGCCCATCTCAAAGTCGTTCGGATCGTGCGCGGGCGTGATCTTGACGATGCCGGTTCCGAATTCCGGGTCGACATAGTCGTCGGCAATAATCGGAATTTCGCGGTTTACGATCGGGAGGATCACGCTCTTGCCGATCAGGTCCTTGTAGCGTTCGTCGCGCGGATTAACCGCCACCGCCGTGTCGCCGAGCATCGTTTCCGGCCGCGTCGTCGCAACCACCAGCTTTTTCTTTTCGTCCTTCACCGTATATTTCAGGTGATAGAGCGCGCCTTCGACTTCAACATGCTCGCTCTCCTCGTCGGAGAGCGCGGTTTCGCAGCGCGGGCACCAGTTGATGATGCGGTTGCCGCGGCAGATCAGATCCTTGTCGTAAAGGCGGCAGAAAATTTCCAGAACGGCTTCGCTCAGCCCTTCGTCCATGGTGAAGCGCTCGCGCTCCCAGTCGCAGGAGGCGCCCAGCTTCTTCAGCTGGTTCGAGATGGTGGAACCATATTCATCCTTCCACTCCCAAACGCGTTCGAGAAAGGCTTCGCGGCCGAGATCGTCGCGGGTCTTGCCCTCTTTTTTCAGCGCACGCTCAACGACGTTCTGCGTGGCAATACCGGCATGGTCGGTGCCCGGAACCCAGACGGTGTTTTTGCCCTGCATACGGGCGACGCGGGTGAGCACATCCTGAATATTATTATTGAGTGCGTGGCCCATATGCAGAATGCCGGTCACGTTCGGCGGCGGAATCACGATGCAGAACGGGTCGCCCCCGTTCGCGCTCTCATTATGAAAGCGACCGTCTTCCATCCACTTTGCGTACCACTTTTCCTCAACCACTTTCGGGTCATAGCTTTTCGACAAACTCATAACATTCTCCACTACATAAAATTTTTTCACCACACAATTCCGCCCAAGCGGAAGGAATTGCGGAAGAGCACGAAGGTAAGAACAGAATTTAGAATGCCCTTCGTGTGCTTCGTGTCTTCGTGGTTAACTTCTGCGCCTCTGCGAGGAACCATTCCCGTTACGCGTCCTCTTCCTCCAGGAACAGCTTATATTCCACGCCGTCGACGAGGGCTTCCCACGAGGCTTCAATAATATTTTCCGACACGCCGACCGTGCCCCACGAGCTTTCGCCGTCGGACGATTCGATATGCACGCGCGTCTTCGCCGCCGTCGCCTCCTCGGGATCGAGGATGCTCACGCGGTAATCCGCCAGATGCACATCGCTGATGCTCGGATAAAATTCCGCCAGCGCATTGCGCAGCGCCATGTTGAGTGCGTCGACCGGTCCGTCGCCCTCGCCGACCGTGAAGGCCTTGTCGCCGTTCACCTTCAGCTTAAGCGTCGCCTCCGAAACACACGGCTCGTTCTTGCTGCGCTTCTCAACAATCACGCGGAACCCTTCGAGCTCGAAGAAACTCTTATGTTCCTTGAGCACCTTCTTGATCAGCATCTTAAACGAGGCGTCGGCCGCTTCGTAGACATAGCCGCCCTTCTCCATCGTTTCCATCGTCTGGAGAATGTCGCGCACTTCCGGCGACTTGCGGTCAATGTTATCGAGTCCCATCTCGATCAGCTTTTCCATCACGTTGCTCGCGCCGGAAAGCTCGGAAATCAGGATGCGGCGTTCGTTGCCGACGGAGTCCGGCGGCACATGCTCGAAGCTCTGCGATACCTTGCGCACACCGTCGACGTGCATGCCGGCCTTATGCGCAAACGCGCTGTCGCCGACAAATGCCGCGCGCTGATTGTCACGTAAATTTGCCTGCTCGTTCACAAACTGCGAAACCTTCTTCAAATTCGAAAGCTGCGACGGATCGGCCAGACAGGTTTTGTCGGTTTTCAGATTAATATTCGCCGCCACCGAAACGAGGTTGCAGTTGCCGCAGCGTTCGCCGAAACCGTTGATCGTGCCCTGCACATGATTAGCGCCAGCGCGAACCGCTTCCATCGCATTGGCGACGCCGGTCTCCGAATCGTTGTGCGTATGGACGCCGACGGCGACATCGAATTTGTCGCGCACCAGCGCAGTGATTTCATACACCTCGTGCGGCAGGCAGCCGCCGTTCGTATCGCACAGCACCAGGCAATCCGCCCCGCCCTTGGCGGCGGCGTCGAGCGACTGCAGTGCATATTCCGGGCTATCCTTGTAGCCGTCAAAAAAGTGCTCGGCATCATAGATCACCTTTTTGCCGTTTTCCTTCAGGAAGCGGCAGGTGTCTTCAATCATCGCCAGATTTTCTTCGGCCGTCGTCTTCAGCACTTCGGTCACATGCAGCAGCCAGCTCTTGCCGAAAATGGTGCAGACCTCGGTATCGGCCTCAAGCAGGGCCAGCGTGCCTTTGTCTTCCGCGACCTTCACGCCCGCGCGGCGGGTGCTGCCGAATGCCGCGACTTTGGCATGCTTCAGGTTTTCCTTCTTGATGTCCTTAAAGAAGGCCATGTCCTTCGGGTTCGAGGCCGCAAAGCCGCCTTCGATATAATCCACCCCGAACGAGTCGAGCATCTTGGCCACATGGATCTTGGCAACCGGCGAAAAAGTAACGCCTTCCGCCTGCGCACCGTCACGCAGCGTCGTGTCGTAGATAAAGACTTTGTTTTCAGCACTCATGGTGATTCACCTGTTTTTTCCAAAGAGAAGAAACATACCCCACCCCCCGAAGGCGAACCAAGCCCGAAGGGGGATTTTTTAGGGAATCCGATGTGCCGAAATATCAGCCAAAAAAGGCGTTGCCGAGGGCGTGAACCGCCTTCTTGCGGTCGGTTTCCTTGACGGCAAACATCATGCTGATTTCGGAGGCACCCTGGTTGATCATCTCAATATTGACGCCGGCTTCGGCCAGCGCATTGGTGGCCTTGGCGGCCTGACCAACGGCATAGTGCATGCCTTCGCCGACCACCATCAGCAGCGCGAGGCCGTGCTCGACGGAAACATCGTCGGGCTCCAGCTCCGTCATGATGCGGTCAACGACGGTCTTTTCTTTGTCGCCCAGCGAACTGGACTCGAGAATGACCGACATATTGTCGATACCGGACGGCGTGTGCTCGAAGGAAATTTCCTCGTCCTCAAGAATCTGGAGCAGGCGACGGCCGAAGCCGACCTCGCGGTTCATCATATATTTGTCGATATAGATCGCGGTAAAGCCGTCGGCGCTGGAAATGCCGGCCACTTCGGTCTGCTCATATTTGCGCTCCGGCACAATCAGCGTGCCCGGCGCTTCGGGACGGTTGGTGTTTTTGATGCAAATAGGAATCTCGGCGTGAACCGCCGGAATGATCGCCTCGTCGTGGAAAACACCGAAACCGGCATAGGCCAGCTCGCGCATTTCGCGGTAGGTCATCAGCTCAATCGCCGGCGCGGTCGGAACGATGCGCGGATCCATGGCATAGACCGAATCGACGTCGGTAAAGTTTTCGTAAACGTCGGCCTTGATGGCCGCCGCAAGGATCGCGCCGGTAATGTCGGAGCCACCGCGCGGAAAGGTGGCCACTTCGCCGGCCTTGGTGCTGCCGAAGAAGCCGGGGAAAATAATGATCTCGGACGCATCCTTGAGGGCCGCGAGCTTTTCGAACGATTCGGACAGCACTTCGGCGTTGCCGAATTCGTCGGAGAGCAGCATGCCCGCGTCGCCGGGATTCACATACTTTGCCGGGAAACCTTTTTTTGTGAAGGCTTCCGCAATCACCTTGGCATTGTTGTCTTCGCCCGACGCCTTCATGGTGTCCATAAACTGGGCGTCGTTGGCACCGCGGTTTTCGATGCGACCGCGCAGGTCGGCCTCGATAGTGGCGACGATCGCTTCCGGCAGTTCGAGATCGTTCTGAATGTGCGCGTAGCGGTCGACGACGGCCTTCAGCTCGGACTCATAGTTTTCGCCGTTGAGCACCGCGTTTGCCAGCGCGATCAGCAGGTCGGTCACCTTGATGTCGTCGCCGCAACGCTTGCCCGGCGCGGAAACCACTACGATGCGGCGATCCGCATCGGCCGTGACAATATCGATGATCTTAGAAATCTGCTCCGCACTCGCAACGGAGGAACCGCCAAACTTTACAACTTTCATATCAACCACCTTTTAAAAACCGCTAATGGACGCGAATGAACGCTAATGTTCCGAAAGAACCACTCGCTTCCACTGCAGTTTTGAATGTTTAAAATTTATCAGCAGACCAACCTTCAGGCCGGTTACTTTAAGATAGTTTAACATCTGCCCTATCTCATTCTCCCCAATTGCTTCTATCGTTTTTGTATCGATAACGATTCGATCTTCTACCAGCAAATCAGGGATATATTCATCAATCACTTCTCCCTTATACACAACCGGAAAAACCGCTTGCTGAGAAAACTTTAGTTCCTGCAGCTTAAACTCAACACACAGGGCACGCTCATACGTTTTCTCACGAAGCCCATGCCCAAGTTCGTTCAACACCTCCATGGCACAACCAACAATCCGGCAGACTAAATCTTTTTCTTCCAGATGTTGATTCGCGTCCATTAGCGTTTATTCGCGGTTCCTACTCAAAATCTTCGAGGCGCATGCGGATCGGCTCGCTACAGGAGACGTCGAGCGCACCGATTTCTTTCATGGCCGCAACGAATTCAGCTTCCTTGGCCTTGTGCGTCAGAACCACCACCGGTGCGCAGCCGTTTTCGTGCAGCTCTTTCTGAACCACGGAGGCAATGCTGATGTTGTGCGCGCCGAAGATGTTCATGACCTTCGCCATGGAACCCGGCTTATCCTGCAGGCAGAGGCGGATGTAGCAGCGCTTTTCAATGTTGTCGGCGGAGCAATAGTTCAGCTCGCTCTTCTGCAGCATCATAGTGACGCTCACCGGCGTGCCGACACCGTTGAGCTTGTCGGCGGCGGCTTCCATAATATCGCCGATGACGGCGCTGCCGGTCGGAAGGCGTCCGGCGCCGCGGCCGTAATACATCGTGTCCTCGACAATATCGCCCTTCACAAAAACGGCGTTAAAGGAATCGCTGACGGATGCGATCATATGATCTTTCGGAACCAGCGCCGGCTCGACGGAAAGTTCCACTTCGCCGCTGTTGTCCTTAATGATGGCGAGCAGCTTAATCTGGTAGCCAAGCTCGTCGGCATTGGCGATCTCGGATGCGGCCAGTCCGCGAATGCCGCTGGTCGGGCAGGCGTCCATCGGGACGGGCGCGCCGTAGGCCATGGAGGCGAGCACAACCGCTTTGTGCGCGGTGTCGATGCCGTCGATGTCGAGATCCGGCGGGGTTTCGGCATAACCGAGCGCCTGGGCGTCGGCGAGGATTTCGTCGAACGGCAGACCTTCGCGCTCCATGCGCGTGAGGATATAGTTGCAGGTGCCGTTGAGGATGCCGTAGATGCTTTCAATGTTGTTGCCGATGAGGCCGGCGCGTTGCGAACGCAGAATCGGAATACCGCCGCCGACGGCCGCTTCGTAGTAGATGCCGGTGTTGTTTTCGCGGGCCACCTTATAAATCTCTTCGCCGTGGTCGGCCAGCAGCGCCTTGTTGGCGGTGATGACCGGCTTGCCCTGCTTGAGCGCTTCGAGCGTGAAGGTGCGGGCAACGGACGTTCCGCCGACGAGCTCGACGATCAGGTCAATGTTTTCGTCGGCAATGACGGACATTGCATCGGTGGTCAGTACGCCTTCGCCCACGGTGATGCCGCGGTCGGTTTCAATGTCGAGGTCTGCGATTTTAGCGACGACCGGTCTAATTCCGGTTCGCTCGGCCATCAGTGCTCCATTTTTCCGGAAGCCTTCAACTACGCCGGCGCCAACGGTGCCGAATCCGAGAATACCGATTCTGATTTCCTTCATAACCTTTTCCTGTTTGGTAAAAAATGAAGCGCAACCATAGTTAAATGCCCCCCTGACTCAAGCCCGAAAGGTGAGCAAAAACCTTTGGTTTAATGAATTAAATGTGATCCACGACATACTGCTTCACGGCGTCGAGATCGTTGGCGATGGAGTCGCAGCGCGTTTCGGCGTCGGCCAGCGCATCAAGCGTCGGGTGGTGAACCGCTTCACCGGTGGCGTCGATAATGGCCTGAGTAAACTTGGCCGGATGCGCGGTCGCGAGACAGATGGTCGGCGCGGTTTCGGAGCGATGCTGCTCGGCGACGAGCACACCAACCGCGGTGTGCGGGTCGAGCACATAGCCGAATTCATCCTTGTAGCGCTTAATGGTTTCGAGCGTCGAGGCGGTATCGCCGCGGCCGGCCACAAAGAGGTCGTCGACCACGCCGTTTTCGTTGAGCGGCACACACAGCTCGCCGGACTGCGTAAAGTCGGCCATCAGCGCGGAAAGCTTTTCGGCATCCTGCCCGACTTTGAAATAGAGGTAGCGCTCAAAGTTGCTGGCCACCTGAATATCCATCGACGGGCTGATGGTCGGGACGACGCTCGCCATGCCATAGACGCCGCTGTTGAAGAAGCGCGAAAGAATATCGTTTTCGTTGGTCGCCAGAATCAGCTTGGCAACCGGCAGGCCCATGCGCTGCGCGAGATAGCCGGCGAGAATATCGCCAAAGTTGCCGGTCGGCACGGAAAACTGAACCGACGACGCGCCGCTCTTTTCCATGGTGCGGAAGGCGGAATAGAAATAGTAGACGGTCTGCGCCAACACGCGCGCCCAGTTGACCGAGTTGACGGAGCCGAGCGCATGCTCCGTTTTGAACGGAACGTCGGCAAAGGTGGTTTTCATGATGTGCTGGCAGTCGTCGAACGTGCCCTCAACCGCGAGGTTAAAGACATTATCGTCGAGCACGCTGGTCATCTGCTTTTCCTGCAGCGGGCTGGTGCGCCCGGCTGGGTGCATGATGAAGATGTTAATGTTCGACTTGCCGCGCACGCCGTGAATCGCCGCGCTGCCGGTATCGCCGCTGGTCGCGCCGAGAATATTCAGCCGGCCGCCGCGGTTTTCCAATATATAGGAAAAGAGGTTGCCGAGGAATTGGAGCGCTACATCCTTAAAGGCGAGCGTCGGACCGTGGAACAGTTCGAGAATCTGAAAATCGCCGACCTCGACGGACGGCGCCACTTCGGGATGTTCGAAGGTTGCATAGGAATCGTCGATCAGTTTTTTCAGGTCGTCGGCCGGAATATCGGTGGCAAACAGACTGATAACCTCAAAGGCGAGTTCCTGATAGGAAAGCTTTGACCATGCCTCCAGCTTGTCCTCGACGTTCGGAAGCGACTCCGGCAGCAACAGGCCGCCGTCCGGCGCCAGCCCGGTCATAACCGCATCCTGAAATCCAATGGGCTCCATCTGCCCGCGCGTACTGATATATTTCATCATAAAATCCTCAAAAATGGGTGAGGCGGGATATTTAATGAAGAACGCCCCCTATTAAAGAATAAAATTGCCTCCAGCCCGACCTCTCGTTAGCCTGCGTCGACTTAATTGGGACTGACGCATGAACACAAACGAACAAATCAAAAAAACCGCCCAGGAACTGATCCCGCTCTATGCACACGAAGAGACAGATCTGCCCAACCGCCCGCTGTGGGCGCATCCGGAACTTGATCAGGTTATTGAGGCGCTGCACCTGATCTCCGATGTGCTCCTTCCGGGCAAATATATCCCCGAACCAAGTGATTTCGAGAGCTACTTTATCCACCAACTTGAAAATGCCGCAGAAATTATGAAGCCGGAAATCGAGAAAGCCCTGCCGTTCCGCTGGATCGGCGCGGCTGACCTGCACGAAAAGCGCAAACCCATCGATAATATCCCTGAAGCCGCCACGGCCATCGTGAACAAATTTCTCTCCCGAATCCCGCAAACCCGCGAAATGCTAATCGAAGACATCAAAGCAGCCTACAACGGCGACCCCGCCGCACTGAGCTATGCCGAGGTTAAGCTGGCCTACCCCGGCCTCGTCGCCATCATTTCGCACCGCATCGCCCACGAACTCTACAAGCTGGAGGTGCCGCTCATTCCGCGCATCATGAGCGAAAACACCCACTCGCTCACCGGCATCGACATTCATCCCGGCGCCACCATCGGAAAAGGCTTTTTCATCGACCACGGCACCGGCGTCGTTATCGGCGAAACCAGCCACATCGGCAACAACGTCAAGCTCTACCAGGGCGTCACCCTCGGCGCAAAAAGCTTTCCGCTCGACGAACATGGCCGGCCGATCAAACATATCCAGCGCCATCCGACCGTGGAAGACAATGTAGTCGTCTACTCCAACAGCACCATTCTCGGCGGCGACACCGTCATCGGCCGCGGCACCACCGTGGCCGGCAACGTCTTCCTGCTGCAGAGCACGCCGCCCGGCAGCCTCGTCACCCGCTCGGAGGCCGGCGTGATGGTGCGCACCCGCGAAGTGCATGGGCACGGACAGGGCATCTAGAAAAAAGTCTGCAAAAAAGCGCTGGACTTGGAGAGGGCGGTTCCCTATACATAACCCTCTTTTGCGCGAACCAGCGGGTTCGTGACGGAACAAATTTAATAAAAAAGCGGTGTTATTATGCCTAAAATGAAAACAAAAAAGTGTGCGGCCAAGCGGTTTAGCAAAACCGGAAGCGGAAAGCTGAAACGCAACCACATGGGTGGCAGCCACATTCTGTCGAACAAGAATCGTAAACTGAAACGGAAACTGCGCAGCCAGGACATCGTCGACAAGTCGGACATGAAGCGCATCACTCCGTACATCTAATTGCTGGAGACTGAATCATGCCAAGAGCAACTAATGGACCGGCCTCGCGCCGCAGAAGAAATAACCGCCTGAAGCTCGCCAAGGGTTTCCGCGGAGCACGCAGCAAACTTTTCCGTCAGGCTACTGAAGCCGTCGATCGCGCCCAGGCCATGGCTTACGTTCACCGTAAGCACAAGAAGCGCAACTTCCGCCGTCTGTGGATCGTTCGCGTGAACGCCGCCTGCCGCATGAACGGCATCAGCTACAGCCGCTTCATCGACGGTTGCGCCAAAGCCGGCGTCACCCTCAACCGCAAGATGCTTTCCGAGATCGCCATTCACGATCCGGCCGGCTTCACCAAAGTGGTTGAAACCGCAAAAGCCAAGGTTTGCTAAATCAGCCTTAAGCTTTTCGTAAAGAGCGTCCCAAGCGGGCGCTCTTTTTTTTTCGCCCTAAAATCCTCTGCGCCCGGTCAGCG
>CAZABK010000082.1:0-13050 GCA_964483355.1 uncultured Verrucomicrobiota bacterium
GTTCGGAACAGTCGGCCGCGCCGATGCGCCGGCGAAAATATTCGAGGCTGTTGCCGACCGCCAGCGTGGCGCTGGTCATGACGACGCACGGGATTTCCTCGAAGAGCATTTCGCGCAGGATCGGGCCAACGTCGACCGGTGCGGAAAAGAGTACCGCCTGCCGGCGCCGCCCCTGGATTTCGGTCCAGTAGACCTGGCCATCGAGCGACTGTCTTAGAAAGGCTTCCACCGTGTCGCGCAGCTCCAGCCCGCGGTTGCGGAGCGATTTGAGCTCGGACTGCGTATCCTCGTTGTCGGTCGTCTGCACGGTCGTTTTGAGGTGGTGGCAGAGGTTGGTGATTTTCAGCGGCAGGTCAGTTTCGATCGGCGGTGGTTCGTAGACGCGTTGCTGGCTCTTTTGCGGGCCGAGCTTAAAGTGGCTACGGACCGCCTCGAAAAAGGCGCCGGCGGCTTCGCGCGCCTGATCGGCCATGAAGGCGCCTTTGCCGTCCTTGAGCATGGCGAGCACTCCGCGCCGTTTTTCGGAATGGAGGCGGTTGAGCCAGTATTCAATCTGGTAGAGCGAGAGCCGGATGCCG
This sequence comes from uncultured Verrucomicrobiota bacterium, assembly GCA_964483355.1. Lineage (GTDB taxonomy): Bacteria > Verrucomicrobiota > Kiritimatiellia > Kiritimatiellales > Pontiellaceae > Pontiella. Next base: position 579 of record CAZABK010000082.1, read on the forward strand.
AGATGCGAGGAGGCAACCTGTTCCATCTGGTGCGCCTCGTCGAAGACGACATAGCCGTAGGGCGGGAGCATGGCTGCGCCTTCGGAGCGCAGGGCTAGCTCGGCAAAAAAGAGGGCGTGGTTAACCACCAGCACCTGTGCGTTCATCATTTCCTGCCGCGCGTTTTGGAAGTAGCACTCTTTATAGAACGGGCAGCGTTTGCCGCTGCAGTTGCCGTGTTCGGCGCAGATGGCGCCCCAGACCTCGTGGTCGGGCTGTTCGTCGAGCTCCTGGAAGCTGCCGTCGCCCAGCTGCTTGTTGTTGGCGAGCGCATAGATTTCTTCGAGCTGCCGTTCGCGGGTGTTATCGAACAAATCGCCCGCGCTGCGCCGCGCGCGCTGGAGGCGTTGTAGGCAGAGATAGTTGGAGCGGCCTTTCACCATCACCGCCTTAAAGTCGCGCCCGAGTGCTTGGCGCACGAAGGGTATATCCTTATGCATCAGCTGCTCCTGGAGCGTGATGGTGTAGGTGGCAATCACACAGCGCGTTTCGTGTTCGAGCGCGGTGAGGATCTGCGGCACGAGATAGGCGAAGCTTTTCCCGACGCCGGTGCCCGCCTCGACGGCGAGGTGGTGGCTGAAGCCGGCGGCGTCGGCCACGGCGCGGGCCATGGTCTGCTGCTGCGGGCGCAGCTCGAAATCGATTCCGGCCTCGGCGCAGTGCTGCTCAAAGAGGCCGCCCGGCTCGAAGAATCGGTCGGTGATTTTAGCGGCCTGCGGTGTCGGGGCTGGATCGAGAGAAATCATTCGCGCCACTCTACCCGAACAGGGTCTGAATCAAATAAAAAACGCGTTCCCGATACCGGGAACGCGTTTTTGCTTTTGTAGGCGGAATCGGGGATCCCGCTCCGGAGTCGACGACTCCGGCTACAGTTAGAAGGTGTAGGTTACAACCAACCGCGCATCGGTGGCGGTGGTATCGGACGTGTTGTTCACTCCGTCCCTGGTGCCGATGCCGCCCTTGAAGCAGACGGTCAGGTTGTCGAATTTCGGGCAGGGCTGCTTGACGACTACGTTCAGTTCCTGCGCCTGGCGGAGGTCCGATTTGGCTTCGTCGTGCAACGTGTAGTGGTACAGGCCGTAGAGGATAGTCTTGGTTTTTTCCAGCTTGGTGATGGCTTTGGCGTAGAAGGTGTCCGTTGAGCCGCTGAACTGGCCGGAGTAAATCATTAGCGAGGAGCCGAGGGCATGGTTGAAGCCGGTATTCACTTCATCGAAGCGGAGATTGTTGCCGCGTACGCCGAGGTAGCCGGCTTCCGTTTTAACGTCGCCCAGCTTCTGTGCCACAGAGAGGCCGTAAACGTCGGAGTGGCGGGAGGCCGCCTTGCCGATGTCGGACTCGTTGCGGTAGTAGCCGAGCAGGGCAGTGTCATCGGTAATGTTCCATTTGGCGCGGACGCCAACCAGATTGGCTATGTCGTAGGCATAGGCGTCAAAGAGGGCGATTTCCAGGTCGTCGACGCAGTTATTGACCATTTCGCCCCAGGTGATGCCGTCGGTGTTGTAGTCCGCATTGAAGACTTCTCCAAAATCCTGAAACCGCCAGGAGGAGATGCTCGCATGGGAGTCGGTGCTCCACTGGTTGCTTTCGCGCCAGGCATGACCCACCAGCAGTCTGGTTTTGTGGATGTCGGCGGTTTCAAATACGATGCTTTCAAGTGAGCGCGTCTTTTGGCGGAAGTCGTCTGCGCGGAAAACTTCCCCATTGTTGGTGCGGCGTCCGACGGTTACGGTCGTATTGGAATAACCCAACCCTTCGAGATTATAGTTCAGGTATCCTTCGTTCAGGACATTTACGCGGCCGTTGGCCAGCAGGCGATCGCCAAGGTTGCCTTCGTTGTCATCCATGGCATCAAGCACACCTGCGCCGGAATAGGTGGCGCCGACCGTCCAGCCTTCCTTGGTGGGCGAAAGATAGTTGAGCTGAAGGCCCAGCGTGGTGGAATGATTGTTGCTACCGTCATCATAGTCGCGATACATGGATAGGGTTTGGAGGCGACCGGAGAGGGTGCCTTTATCCATTTCGTTGAACTGATCAATAATGCTGCCGGCAAAGGCCAATGATGCGGACACGGAAGCGGTCAGAATCAGTGCGAATTTCTTCATGTTTAGCTCCTTTTTTTAGTTGCAGGGCGGGCAGCCCGATGACCATTCCCGCCTGCAATGGGTTCCATGAATATCGTGGTTAAGGCCTTCGGTTTAGATCTCCTCCGGGAAGCGCTCTTCCAAGGGGGCCTCATGGGCGACTTTCTTATCCTCTTTGATCATCATTGCAATGATCAAACCGGCGATCGCTGTTCCCATGGCAATGGCGAAGGCCTGATTGAATTCCACACGGCTTTTCATGAAGATCCCCAACATGGCCGCCGCTCCGTAGGCCTGGAACACACAACTGTAGTTGGCGCTGAAGTTCTTTGCGCCAAACAAGTGACCTGTGATGGTCGGAACAAGGGACAGGAAGGAGCCGTAACAGATCCCGATAACGATAACGGCACCCAGGAAGAGCGGATAGATCGTCAGATCGGCAAAGCTGAGAACCGCCAAAGCGATAATGGTCAACAGATACATCACGCGGTAAACATTGAGCGCCCCCAGTTTATCGGCCAGTTTGCCGGATGTCAGACGGCCAAGGGCATTGAAGATGGCCACAATACTGACTACGCCGGCCGCTTTTTCTGCCGATAGCCCGGCAGGCCCTTTACCAATATTAGCCGCCAGACCGATAACCAGAAGGCCGGGCATCAGGGCCAACAGGTCACTGAAGAGCAGCTTGTAGAAATTGAGCGTTTTCAGCATTTCGCCGGTTTTGAAGTCTTTGGCCTGTGACTCGATTTTCTTGCCCCCCAGCGCGGCTCCTTCGGGAACATCCAGCAATAGCGCGCCAACAAAAGTCATTGCCGCATACGTGCACCCCAAGATCAGGAAGGTAGAAGAAATGGTCTCTGGAGTATAGGTCTCAACATTGAGCAGGCGACCGATTACCTCTTTAAAGATAATGGCTCCACCGGCAAAGGCGGCTGTTGCCACACCCGTAATCGCACCCTTACTGGCCGGGAACCATTTCACGAGCGTGGAAAGGGGACATACATAGATAAACCCAACACCGGCTCCGCCCATCACACCATATGTTAAATATAGCATGGTCGGAGATGAAACCTTTGATGAGAGAAGAATTCCGCCACTGTAGAGCGCGGCGCCAATCAGCGCCGTGAGTCTTGGACCTTTGATCAACTGCAGCCGTCCCGAGAGAATGGAGGCCAGCGCAAATGAGACCAGCGAGGTTGCATAGGTCATCGCGACCGCGGGAGAATATCCTCCGCCTTCAGGAACCAGTCCCCATGCGACGGAAATCGGCTTGTTAAACAGACTCCAGGCATACAGGGCACCGATCGCCAATTGGGCTAAAATGGCTCCAAAAAGGATAATCCATTTGTTTGTAATCCGATAATTCATACGTGTCTTGCTCCTTTTATTATTTTCGATAGAGGGCGTGAAAAATTTATTGCTCAACGTGAGCCTGTTCGAAATCCGCGATCCTTCACCGGCGCGTACGCGCCTAATACAAGGGGGATGATGGTTCGAAAACGCCGGGGAGGCGGTGCCGCCCATATAGGTTTAGCAATAGGGCCGGAACCGCTTGATGCCGAGCTTGGCGTTCCTGGCGGACGCATTGTCCTTTTCCGCTGCTGCGGCCGGTTCATGTAACATAATCTCCCCCGAGGTTATTGTTGAGTCGTTGCAAAAAATCTCCGAATTGTTACCAGATCGCTCATGATTCGCCAGCCTTTTCTCTCCTGAAACACGGCAGAATATTTTGTGTCTAAGGCATTGTTTCGAGGGCTTGGCGCGTTATGTTGTGCTCATGAGGTTTTTCGGGATTCTAGGGTTTCTGCTGCTTCCGCTGGCGCTGTCGGCGGCAACATTGCGGCTCGAAGGCGATCGCGCCTGGCTTGCGGCCGATGGAGCGCCGTTGGTCAAGGTGCTCCGTCTGTTTGAACAGCGCGGTGCCGAGGTGCTGGTCGACCCGTCGCTGGAGCTCGGCCGCATTTCCGGCGAATGGGAAAATACGCCGATTGATCGGCTCATCGCCCAGCTCGCCCGTCCGCACAGCTATCTGCTCGAATGGAAGCGCGTCGAAAGCCCGCTCGGTGAACTCTATCAGATTGATTCCATTCGTGTCTTTGCCGGCGGCCAGGGCTCGGCGCTCCGGCCACTTTCATCGGCGGGCAGGGTGCTCGATGTGGTCGAAGGAAAAGACGGCATCAAATATATCCGCGGCGAAATTATGGTCGGCTTTGCCGAAGGTTCGACGATCGCCGATCTCAAAGCGCTGCTCGCCAAACTCGGCGGTACCGTGATCGAGGTGATTGATCCGCCCGGGATCTACCGTATCAAACTGAACGACAATCTGTCGGTAGAGGCGGCGCTCGCCATTGCGCTGGCGCATAAAAACGTTAAAAGTTCCGAACCCAATCTGGCGCTGTCCCGGATCGGAAATATGCCGGTTGCACTATCCGGAAGTGCCGCCGGAATGAACCTCAATCTGGTTCCCGGCGAAACCGCCGTGGCGGTGCTCGACTCCGGCCTCGATCTGGGCTATGCCGACAATCCACTGATCCGCGGCACCTACAACGCGCTCGACCCCGATGCCGCAATTTCCGACCCGACCGGCCACGGAACCCTCTCCGCACTCATCGCCGCCGGCGTGATTACGCCCGAAGGCGCCGCGGCGGCGGAGTCCGGCGTGCCTGTGCTCGCCATCCGCACGTTCGATGAAAACGGCTACACCTCTTCTGACACCATCATGCGCGCACTCGAACATGCCGCCGCCTCCGGCGTGGAAATCGTCAACATGAGCTGGGGGTCCGAGGTCGACAGCGACTTTCTCGACATGGCCATGGACTATGCTGCGCAGAATGGCCTGACCCTTTATGCCTCCGCCGGCAATGAACCCACCGGAACGCCAATCTATCCCGCCGGCTATGATTCCGTCATTGCCGTCGGCGGCCTCAATCCCGACGGTACGCAGTGGGAAAGCTCAAACTATGGCGACTTCGTGAAAATCTATGCGCCGGCCTGGGCCACCTTTAATGGCAAGTCCTATGCCGGCACCTCCATCGCCAGTCCCTACACCGCGTCCCAGGCCGCGCGGAAAAGCGCGGAATGAGCTAGCCGGCCATGAGTTGGAAGCTGGCTTCAGCGGTTTGCTTATCGATTGAGACGAGCACGGTGATGTGCTCGGTGTTTTCACTTTCAACCGTCGGGTCGCCGGCGCAGGCGCAACCGGGCGTCAGTGATTCATAGAATATTCCAACGTGGGCTTCGATGCAGTGCGGCTTTTCCATGGTGCTGATCACCATCACATCCAGCGGTTTCTCCAGCGCGTAGCTACCGGCCGCCAGGCCCGCCTGCAGCGGTAACGCGCGGCCCAGCCCGGCAATGGCCTCTTTGAGAATATGCTCGAATTCAGGTTGTCCCCACACTGCCAGCACTGAGGGTAGCGTTGTCATGCTTTCATCCTCCGCAGAAGGTTTGATGCAATATTATAGATCTTTAGACTCGTTTGGGTCAATCAGGGACAACGGGCTCAAAGCACGAAGTTTTCCGCTTGCTGCTTGTTAATGAGCGCTGCTTTTTTCCGTTCAGAACAGTGGATGTTTGCTAACGCTGTCTTTCAGTTTGACGGACTGGGCAATGGTCCAGTGTTCGTCGATTTTTCCTTCGTCGTTAAACCGGAATGTGTGAACGACAATCAGGCGGGCAAGTGAACCGTCGTCATGGGCTTTGATCTCTTTATGGGTCTGGAGATAGACGAGGTCGCCATCGGCCGCCACGTTTTTAAATTTGACTTTATATTTGGGGCGGTTTTTCCAGATCGGATTGGTTTCGAGCGCTTCGACGAGCGCGTCATATCCGTCGCCGATGCGCGGATCGTGCTGGATGTATTCGCCGGCATATTTACGGGCGGTTTCGTAGTCGCGGTCGCCCATGATCAGCTGAATAAAATCGAGCGAGGCCGCTTTGTTGGCTTCGCTGTGCTCGTCCGCCATTGTCGAAAGGGCCGGCGTAAGCAGAAGGGCGGAAAGAACTGTTATTTGGATTGTACGTTTCATCTTATATCCCTTTCATTCGTGTTTATTCGCGGTTTGCACGTTGTGCGGGTTATTTTGTTTCCTACTCGGCGAGCCATTTGTCGTAGTCGACTTCCTGGATCGCTTTACAGCCGGCGACTGCGGCTTTGCCCATCGGTTTGCCGGAGTTATGGAAGGCGTCGGTTTTGGCGCAGGGGAAGTCTCTGCACTCGGCGCAGGATCGGAGTCCTTGGGATTGGGCGCAGGGGTGCATTTCACATTTTTTGCAATGATCGGCCAGGGTTTCGGTTGGACCTTTTCATCCGGTGCATTTTCTGTCTCCTGTTTCAAGGAAGGTTCGTGGCCGAACTAATATCAAGGAGATAATTAGAGCGTAATGGGCCGGTACAGCAACTGGCATCAGATTTCATCGGCGACGGACAATCTGCCGGCCTCTAAAAATCTTTCTAAATTATTGTTTATGTTATTTGTAAGGAAATCCCCCACATGATCTTTTCTTTTATTATTCGAGCATGCTGCTATGCTCGCCACTGATTTTTCGGTGCATGCAGAGGTTGCCAATATTTGAAAAAAGAAAACCCCGCAGAAGTATGCGGGGTGGCAGGTCAAAGACCTTCGGCATATAGCCTTATTGTGAAAAGACAGTTCTAATTTCTTTTCTGGAGCTGTTTGTAAGTGTTTGAAGAGAGCAAGTCAATACGAAGCTGAAAGGAAAAGAATATGGGCAAGCGCATTCTTGGTTTGGATTTAGGAACAAACAGCATCGGGTGGGGTGTTGTGGAGGAGTCAGGCGGGGGACAGTTCAAGTTGCTTGAAAAGGGTGTTCATGTTTTTCCGGAGGGCACGAACAGGGATTCGTCAGGAAGCGAGTCATCGAAGGCCTCTGACCGTACGCAGCATCGGTCCGCGCGTCGGCTGAAGTATCGTCGCAAGCTCCGCAAGATTGAAACCTTGAAAGTGTTGTCGGATGCAGGGCTATGTCCGCAAATTAATGCAGGAGAGCTGAATGCATGGCGTTATGAGCGCATCTATCCAACAAATACTGATTTTCGCAAATGGTGCAAAACATCCGACCCAAAGAATGGAGAAGGTGAATTTGACAATCCTTACTATTTCCGTTGGTTGGTGAGTACCAAGAAACTTGATTTAGACAACGAGCGGGATTGCCACAGCTTGGGGCGTGCTTTTTACCATCTGGCACAGCGGCGAGGATTCAAGAGCAATCGGCTGGATGCTTCGAGTGATGATGCTAAAGGTGAGTTGCGGGAGCGCATGCTCGATGTTCTGGAGCTGGAGTTTTCTGAACTGGCTGAGTTTTGGGATGCGATTGAAGCCTTGGCGGAGGGCATTGAGGATAAAGCTGTGGTTCGGTTCCACAAAGGGGCATTGAAAATTGCTAGGAAGCAAGCGGAGCTTGTAGCTGCCCAAGCGGTTCTACGGGAACATTTGAATAAACGAGAAAATCTCGGAAAGGTGAAGGGTGGCATTGTTGATTTGACCAAGGAAATGGAGGCCAAGGGCTACGCGACACTTGGACAGTTGTTCTGGATGGAATACTACCGTTTCGGCAAGCGGATTCGAAGGCACTACACGTCCCGCGAGGAGCATTATGAAGATGAGTTCAACAAAATATGCGAAATGCAAGGGCATATCATCGATAGTAAACTTCGGAAAAAGCTATATGACGCTATTTTTTATCAGCGTCCCCTGAAATCCCAAAAGGGTTTGGTCGCTAAATGCCCGTTCGAACAGAGTAAAAAGCGTGCGCCCATTTCCCATCCGCTCTTTGAGGAGTTTCGGATGTGGCAAACGCTGAACAATATTAAGATCCAGCCGTGGGGGGATGAGGAACTTCGTCCGTTGACTGCGGAGGAGAAGGCAGCAGTTATTCCCAAGTTCCATCGGGCAAAGGTGACGTTCGACTTTTCCGATATTGCTAGGGTCAGGATGCTGACTCCGTCAGGTCAGGATTACGGCTATGTTGGCGATAAGGATTCGGCTGCGCATGTGAAGTTCAACTACCGTTCCGAGCAATTGGTTTCCGGATGCCCGCTTACGGCGGCACTAAAGCGACTTTTCGGCAAGGATGATCATGTGCAAGCCATATTCGAGGCATATCGGGGTGAAAAGCATAAAAAGGTGGGTGGAGAGACTAAACCTAAAACTCCGGACGATATTGTGGACGAGGTTTGGCATGTGCTCTTTTCGTTCGATAAGCCGGAAAAGCTCAAGGCCTATGCGGTCAGCAAGCTCGGGTTGAATGAAAAGGGAGCAACGGCATTTTCAAAGATAAAGCCGCGACAGGGATATGGGGCATTGAGCCTTTCAGTGATCAGGCGGATTCTTCCCTATCTCAGGCAAGGCCATATCTATTCGCATGCAGTTTTCTTTGCAAACCTCCCAGCGGTTATTGGAGGTGCAGTGAATGAGTTTCCTGAACTGGAAAAGGAAATTTCCGAGATCATCGACGACCATGGTCGTTACCAGAAAGGCGTGAAGCTTGCGAACCACTTCCATGAATTACGCCGAAAAATGCCAGAGGACATTGAGTACTGGATTTCCAAAGGTTGGAATTTATGGTGCAGCGAGGTAGGCCAGGCCTCTATAAAGCTGTTCGGAATCGAGCAATGGGACGATCTCGGAGAAACCGGCAAGGAGGCTTTGTGTTTGGAAAGCCGGGATATGCTCAGCGGGCTGGTGGACGATGCGGGATTCGTTGAACTACTTACAGTCGAAGAACGCATTAAGGACCGTTTACTTGAATGGGCAGATGCGCAAGGGAAAAGAACTGAAGTGGGGGCTCGTCTTGAAAAACTCTACCATCCTTCGAAAGAGGAGCTATATGAGCCGATAAGAGACGCTGATGGGAAGCCGACATTGCTTGGTAATCCTGAGATTTCATCAATTCGCAACCCGGTTTTTAATCGGGCGATGCACCGTCTTAAAACCGTTGTAAATGAGTTGATCCGCACAAAGAAAATCGATGGCAAGACGGTCGTTCATCTCGAGGTTGCCCGCGAAATGAATGATGCCAACCGGAGGGCGGCGTTGCGGATATGGCAAAAGGGCAATGAAGATAGTCGAGTGAAGGCGGTTAAACAGATAGAAGCCCATTACAAAGATCAGGGGCATGAAAGTGAAAAAGCCTCCCCTTCCCAAATCCTGAAATACCAACTCTGGTTGGAACAGGAGAAGAATTGTCCCTACTGCGACACCAAAATCGGAATCTCCGAAGTGTTAACGGAACAGACTGAAATAGAGCATACCATCCCGCGCAGCAGGTGCTGCGATAACTCAAAGGAAAACAAAACGGTTGCGCATAAGGCATGTAACCAGCGGAAGAATAATAGAATTCCCTTTGAATGTGATGATTATGAAAAAATATTGATGCGCGTTGACCAGTGGTGGGTGCGTGTCAAAGAGCTGGATCATTTGATTGAAGGGAAAAAGAAATCCGCCAAGCATGCTGCCGACAAGAATGCGAAGGACAAAATAACTCAGGCGCGGTTGGTTCTGCAGTACGAGCGGAACTACATTTGGGGGAAATACCGGCGGTTCAAAATGAAGGACGCTCCTGAAGGCTTCAAGAACAGTCAGCTGGTCGATACCCGGATCATCACTAAGTATGCCCGTGGTTACCTAAAGTCAGTCTTCTCGACGGTGCATACCGTAAACGGCAAGATCACGGATGACTTCCGGCACTATTGGGGATTGCAGAAAGATGGGGAGGAAAAAGACCGCGGCAACCATGTACACCACGCCATCGACGCTATCGTTGCCGCCTGCATAACCCGCAGACAATATCAGAAGTTGGCTGAAGCCTATGGTAAAAGCGAAAAAGGCAGAGGAAAGGTGCATGTCGGGGAGCCATGGGAGCATTTTGTTGAGAAAATGAATGGGCTCAAAAATGAAATCCTCGTTTTCCATTACGCACCAAACCAATTGCTCAAGCAAACAAAGAAAAAGGTGAAGGTACGAGGCAAGATGGTTGTGCAACAAGGCAAGACAGTTCGGGGATCGTTGCACAATGACACGTTCTATGGGCGCATAGATCATCATGGTGAAATAAAATCTGTTGTTAGGGTTCCTCTTGCATACAGCTCCACGGGGGGTGTTAGCGGATTCAAGAATGTTGCTGACTTCGAGCGTATCGTCTTTCGTGAGTTGAAAGAGGAGATTAAGCGGCAGGTTGAAGATCGAATGAATTCTGGGGGTATCTCCTTCCAGGCAGCACTCAAAGACAAAATATGGCAAAATAAAGAGAAGGGAATTGAAGTTAAAAAGGTTCGGTGTTTGGCGGAGAGAGTAAAAAACCCCATACGCCTGAAAGAGCATCGGGATGGATCATGCAGGCATTCACACACCTACAAGCAAGGTGTATATGTGGTGAACGGAGAAAATAGTCTGATCGCAATATATGAAGGAAAAAAACCAAACGGCGACCTCGTGAAAGAAAAGAAAGTATTTAGCAATTATGCCGTAGCCAACCCGGGTTCGGAGATAGACGACGAAAAATTCGAAGACTACTTACTTCCGTTTCAAAAAAGAGGAGTTGAGTTCAATTATAAATATGCGCTGCGCCCGGGAGTTGCTCTGTTAATCGGGGATAGTACAACACCTGCTCAGGATTTGGCTGCTTGTAGGGATGCTGAGTTAAGAGGACATTTGTACTACATGTATGGGATTGAAGGTATTGGTAGTAAACGGATGAAGTGCAGGTTTCATCAAGAAGCCAGAATGGATAAAGATCAAAATGGACCTTTTTCTGAGGTGTCAAAAACCGAAGATCGGGCAAAGCTCTGGATTACTCCAAGCAATTTGAATGCATTGATTGAGGGGGTTGATTTCCGTTTGAATGTGCTTGGTGAGGTCGAATTTATTGGAGAATAGCCATGCTAAAACGAACAGTCTATTTCGAGTCGGCGGCGCATCTCTCCTTCAAAAACGGGCAGTTGGTTTATGCGCCGAAACCGGAGGGTGAGGTGCGGACGGTGCCGATTGAAGACATCGGTTTTGTGGTGCTGGATAATCACAGCATCACGCTGTCACTTCGCCTGATCGAGGAGCTGACGGCGAACAATGCGGCGATTGTTTTCTGCGACAAGCTGCATCACCCAACCGCAATGAGCGTTCCGTTCGATGGCAACACGACCCATGCCGAGACGTTGGCAGCGCAGTTGGATATGTCAGAGCCGTTGAAAAAGCAGCTCTGGAAACAGACGGTTGAGATAAAGATAAAGAACCAGGCAATGATGCTGCAACGAACTCAGTCCGCCGGAGTTGAGGCAATGTATCGCCATGCGGCCAGTGTAAAGAGCGGCGATACCGACAACCGGGAAGGGGCGGCCGCGCGGGTCTACTGGCAAAACCTGTTTGGCGATGAATTTAAGCGTGAACGATTCGGCAATGGTCCAAACCACCTGCTCAATTATGCCTATGCCATTCTGCGCGCGGCGGTTGCGCGGTCATTGGTGGGCTCCGGCCTTTATCCTGCCATCGGAATCCACCACCACAACAAATACAACGCCTATGCTTTAGCGGATGATGTAATGGAGCCGTACCGCCCGTATGCGGATGAGGTGGTTTATGAAATCTGGAAAAATTCCGATGTCGAAGATGGAGAAATATCCAAAGAGCAGAAACAGCAGTTGCTCAAGCTGCTGGCCGTGGATGTTCATATGACGAACACTTTGCGGCCGTTGATGGTAGGTTTGTCGTACACAACGGCCTCGCTGGCGCGTTGCATCGGCGGCGAACAAAAAAGGGTGGATTATCCAATGATGAAGGCGGTGGAAAATGTCGGAGGTGCGGCTTAACGCATATAAGATCATGTGGCTGTTCGTATTCTTTGATCTGCCGACGAACACGAAAAAAGAGCGTCACGATGCTTCCGTGTTCCGCAAGCGGTTATTGGGCGACGGCTTCACCATGATGCAGTATTCCGTTTACACGCGGCACTGCGGAAGTGCCGAAAGTGCTGATGTGCATACAAAGCGGGTAAAGAGCATTATCCCGAAAAAAGGACAGGTCAGCATTATGCGGATTACCGACAAGCAGTATGGCAACATTATCAATTTCTGGGGGAAGGCTTCAGAGCCGCTCCCTCCAAAACCAAGTCAGCTGGAATTTTTCTAGGGTCAACATCCGTTCTTTGATAATTAAAAACAGGAATTGAAATTCACTTCATAGGTAACTCACTCTGTTTTTATCCGCTGTTCCGGTGGGTAATGCGTTGAAAATAAGGGGAATACGAGGCCTATGTTGTGGATTGACAGTTCTTCGAAATGAATCACAGCTTGCGGTTCCAGATATTGAAATAGCGAACGGTTGTGGATTGACAGT
>CAZABK010000083.1:0-12443 GCA_964483355.1 uncultured Verrucomicrobiota bacterium
GTCAACATGGTCGAGCAGCCATTTGATTTTGGTGCCGGAAAAGTAGGGATCGAGCAGTAGCCCGGTTTTCTGGAGAAACAGTGGTTCGGCGCCGGCGCTTTTGAGCTTTGCGCAGGTTTCGGCGGTACGCCGGTCTTGCCACACAATGGCATTGTAGATGGGAGCGCCGGTTTTGCGGTTCCAAACCACAGTGGTTTCGCGCTGGTTGGTGATGCCGATGGCCGGAATGTCTTCACAGTGTATGCCGGCCTGGCGCATTGCTTTCTTTGCGGTGAAGTGCTGGGTCTCCCAGATGGCGAGCGGATCATGTTCCACCCAGCCGGGCCGGGGGTAGATCTGCTTAAACTCCCGTTGGGCGACGGCGTGGATTTTCCCGGCATGATCGAAGAGGATCGACCGCGAACTCGTTGTTCCCTGATCCAATGCAAGTACGCATTTCATGCACGGCAGTATAGTTTGCTCTGTGCGGAATTGAAGAAAAAACTATGCCGTCCATTCGGCGTCGGCGAGGAATTCGGCAACGATATCTTTGTAGGTGGACAGCCGCTGGGTTTTCTTGAGCTTCTTGAACATTTTGCGGCCGTTGGAGAGGTGGGTGGTCTGGTAGGTCCAGAACTCCTTCATCTTTCCGAGCACGGGGTGATCGCCGTGCAGAACGGCTTCGTAGCGCGAAACCAGATCGTCGTGAAACGCCGCAATGCGCTCAATATAATGATTCCTCGCGCAACGGCGCAACGGCGCTGAGGGTGTGTGTGCGGAGGATTTTGCGTCTTCGCGGCTTTGCGCGATGTTGTTTTTGATTTCTTCGCAGAGGAAGGGGTTGGCGAGCAGCCCGCGGCCGAGCATGAAGCGGTCGATGTCGGGAAAGCGCTCTTGGAGATTCTGGAAAAAGGCGAGGTCGTTGATGTCGCCGTTATAGCAGACCGTCTGTTCCAGAGCATTATACGTCTCTTCGAAGGCATTGAGGTCGACGGTGCCCTCATACATCTGTTCGGCGGTGCGCGGATGGATGATGACTTCGCTGAGCGGATATTTGTTCAGCACCGGAATCATCTTCAGCAGTTCGGATTTGTCGGCAACGCCGAGCCGAACCTTGACGGAAACTTTGACCGGGCTGCGCTCGCAGACCTGATCGAGAATCGCGTCGACCGTATCAGGAAAGGGGAGCAGTCCGGAGCCGCGCCGCTTTTTGCGGATCGGTTTGTGCGGACAGCCCATGTTCCAGTTGACCTCATCATAGCCGAGGTCGTGCAGGGCGATGTTCATCTGCACAAAGTCGTCGGCGTTGTTGCCGATCACCTGCGGAATCATTGGAAGTCCGGACTGGTTTTCCGGCAGCACATCCTTGAGCAGCTTGGGGTTAATCTTTTCCGAGTTAACCGTCGGGATGAATGGCGCCAGCTCGATATCCAGTCCCTGAAAATGGCGCACAAAGGCCTGACGATAGTGCATCGTCGTAATACCGCGCATCGGCGCCAAAATCAGAACTGGGTTTGAATCTGTCATAAATTTTTCACCACCCGCTTCGCTAGAGGATACAGAGTGCACAGAGGCATTGCTCGGTGTCCTCTGTGTTCTCTGTGGTGAATATTCTTATTAGGCGCGGGAGAGAAATTTGCGCTCGCGGGTATCGACCTTGATGGTTTCGCCCGGTTCAATGTATTCGGGAACCTGCACGATCAGGCCGGTCGTGAGCGTGGCCGGCTTGGTGCGCGAGGTGGCGGACGCGCCCTTCATGGCCGGCGGACATTCAACAATTTCCATTTCGATGGTGTCGGGCATGCGCAGGGTCAGAACCTTTCCGTCGGAAATGAGCGCGCTGATGCCCTCCATGCCTTCGGTCAGGAAGGGGAGAATATCCTCGATATCTTCTTCGGTCAGCTCGAACGCTTCGTAGGTTTCGAGATCCATGAAGGAATAGCGGTCGCCGTTTTTATAGTCGTAGGAAACTTCTTTGGTTTCATACGAGGTTTCCTGAAGCGCGTCGTCCCCGCGGAAGGTTTTGTCGACCTTCTGTTTGGTGGAAACGTTGCGGAAGCGCACCTTGTAGATGGTGCCGCCGCCGCGGGCCGTGGGCGACTGCTGGGAAATGTTTTCAATACAGTGCGGCGCGCCGTCGATATCGATGACGTGCTGCTTTTTCAGATCACATGCCTTAACCATAAAATGCTCCTTGATTGGAAAGCGCGGAATATCCCCAAACTGCGCGAAACAATCAAGACGAATGAGCCACGGAAGAACACGGATTAACACCGATTGTTATCCGTGTTTGTCTGTGTTGGTCCGTGGCTACTGCTTGTTCACCATGGCGGCGTTGAAGCCGGCGCCGAAGCCGTTGTCGATGTTGACGACGGTAATGTTAGGGGCGCAGGAGTTGAGCATGGTGAAGAGCGGGGCAATGCCGCCCATGTGTGAGCCGTAGCCGACGGAAGTGGGAACCGCGATGACAGGGCAGGGGGCGAGTCCGCCGACGACGGAGGGCAGCGCGCCTTCCATGCCGGCAACGGCAATGATGGCGCGCGCCTGTTGGATTTTTTTGTTGTGCGCCAGCAGGCGGTGGATGCCCGCGACGCCGGCGTCATAGATGCGCTCGACGTTGGCGCCGGAAATCGCGGCGGTTTCAAAAGCCTCCTCGGCGACGGGAATGTCGGCGGTTCCGGCGGAGATCACGAGAACGCTTCCGGTCTTTTCCTGCTTTGTGTTTTCCAAAACGATGGTGCGGCCGAGTTCGTTGTAGCGCAGACGGGAATCAATGTCGCGGAGTCGCTCATAGAGTGCCGGCTCGGCACGGGTCAGCAGAATGTTGTCGTTATGCTTTTCGAGCGAGAGGAAAATCTTTTCCACCTGCTCATGGGTCTTGCCCTGGCAAAAGACGACCTCGGGATAGCCGGTGCGCAGGGCGCGATGGTGGTCGACCTTGGCAAAACCCATGTCTTCGAAGGGGAGGTGCTTGAGGGTCGACAGCGTTTCGGGCAGATCAACCTCGCCATTCTTAAACTGAGTGAGCAACGCTTCTAATCTATCCACTTCCATAATGGTGATCCTTTTGTCACCACGAAGAAGGGAAGAGCACGAAGAAAGAGTTTTAGGTTACTTCGTGGTCTTCGTGGTCTTCGTGGTTAATTGTTTTGCTTCCAGGGCGGGGTTCCGGGAAGGAGCGCTTTAAATTCGCGGTTGAGTTGTTCCTGATAGTCGGCGGCAAAGCCGCCGGCGAGAAATTTTTCATAGCCTTCGTCCATAAAGCGCTGCCAGCTTTCGACTTCGTGGCCGGGGTTGATCGGGAAAAAGTTACAGCCGATGGCCTCGGCGGTGGCCAGATCGCCGGGGGCGTCACCCATCATGAGGATGGCGTTGGCAGGGTAACGGTCGACCGCGGCCATGGTGAAATGGTCGACCTTGCTGCCGAGTTCGGGACCGGCGATGACGGAAACATATTTGGCGAGGTCGTCGCGATACCAGTCTTTGAGCAGGGCAACGGCCTGCGTCTGGGAAATGACGATGGCGTCGGAATTTTGCTGAATGCGCTGGAGCGCCGCTTTCACTCCTTTGAAGGGCGGCGGGTCGGGCATCTTGGTGTCGATGTCGACATTGAGTTGTACGCTCCAGTCGTAGGCCTGCGCGAGGGTTATGCTGCCGGTACGCTCGGCTTCGGCTTTGATTGTGGCGTTGCTGAGCGGGAGGCCGGAGTCGCAGTATTCGCGCAGCTCGGCCGGATCGGGGAGCTCGGCGTTCTCTTGGGCCTGCGGCCAGTCCTGGAGCAGCTCAAAGGTTTTGCAGAGTCCGAGGAAACGGTTGAGGCCGCGGAAGGTGGAGTAGAGATAGGTAAACTCGGCGGCGGCGCGCACTTCAGTTGCGATGGTTTCCAACCCCCAGTTCTTGATGATGGCGGGGTGGAAAAAATCCTTCTGCTTGATTTCCATGGTGTCGAACACACAGCCGTCGGAGTCGATGCCGACAAAGGTGTCAAATTTGGGCAGAAAGTTGATCAGGTCGTCTTTGGTAGAATTTTTCATAATCATGATCCAGTGGCCGAAAACAGTAGGTCGGGGCGACGCCAGGGGTCAAGCATGGAGCGGGATTTGCCCGTTCTTTTTCCATAATTTGGGTGGCATGCCGCGGCCGCGTTCGCTACATTGCGCAACTATATTCATTAATCCGAATAAACGAATAGAGGTTTTCTGATGAGTAAAATTCGAGTTGATCATGTTTTTACATCTGAATCGGTGTCTGAGGGACATCCGGACAAGGTGTGCGATCAGATCTCTGATGCCATTCTTGACGCCTGCCTGGAGCAGGATCCGAAGAGCCGCGTTGCCTGTGAAACGCTGACAACCACCAATCTGGTCGTCAATGCCGGCGAAATTACCTGCGACGGCTGGGAAAATATTGATTCCGAAGCGATTGCACGCGAGGTGGTTCGTGATATCGGCTATGACCGTGAAGAGCTTGAGTTTTGTGATAAAACCTTTGAATACATCAACCGCCTGCACGGGCAGTCGCCCGACATTTCGCAGGGCGTGACCGAGGGCGAAGGTCTGTTTGCCGAGCAGGGCGCGGGCGACCAGGGCATGATGTTCGGCTATGCCTCCAGCGCGACCGAAGAGCTGATGCCGGCGCCGATTGCCTACAGCCACCGCCTGCTCGACGAGCTGCAGAAAATCCGCAAAGCCGGAACCATTCCGTATCTGCGGCCCGACTCCAAGTCGCAGGTTTCCATCCTGCACATCAACGGCAAACCGGTTTCGATCGAAACCGTGGTGATTTCCCATCAGACCGACGATGTGCCGCTGGAACGCGTCCGCAAGGATCTGATCGAGGTCTGTCAGTCGGTCCTCGCGCCGACCGGCCTGCTCAAGGACGACACCGAATATTACATCAACCCGACCGGCAAATTTGTGATCGGCGGACCGCACGGCGACGCCGGCCTGACCGGCCGCAAAATTATCGTCGACACCTACGGCGGCGTCGGGAGCCACGGCGGCGGCGCGTTTTCCGGAAAAGATCCGTCGAAGGTGGACCGTTCCGCGGCTTACTATTCGCGCTACGCCGCAAAGAATGTTGTGGCCGCCGGCCTGGCCGACAAATGCGAAATTCAGGTGGCCTACGCCATCGGCGTTCCGATGCCGCTGAGCATCAACGTCGACACCTATGGCACCGGTCGCGTGGACGATCATCTGATTGAGGAAGTGCTCAAATTCGGCGACATCTTTGATTTTCGGCCGAGCGCGCTCATCACCGATCTCGGGCTGCTGACACCGAACGGCTGGAGCTATCGCGACTCCGCGGCTTACGGTCACTTCGGCCGTTCGCAATTCCCGTGGGAAAAGACCGACAAGGTTGAAGCGCTGCGCAAGGCCGTAAACCTGTAGTCGCTTCTCCGCAGTGTGAAAAGGCGCGCCCTTTCGGAGCGCGCTTTTTTGCGCCTTGAAGATTCGCGGTCGGCTGGTATGGTGTTACCGCTCAACTTGTAACGACGAATGTCTCTATGGTTAATAAACGTAAAATCGAACAGCTTGAAACCTATCTGCTTTCCGTGCTCGACGGAACGCGCAAAGGGAAGTGGCCCACAACACTGCGGGGCCTCATGCTGGTTCTTTCGTGGATTTTTTCCGGTGTCGTTCAGGTCCGCCTGATGCTCTACAAACACCGCATCATCCGCCCCAACACCCTCGGCTGTCAGGTGATCAGCGTCGGCAACCTGACGGTTGGCGGAACGGGCAAAACACCGGTGGTGGAGGTGTTTGCCCGCAATCTGCAGCAGCAGGGGCGCAAGGTCGCCATCCTCAGCCGCGGCTACAAGAGCAAATCGAAACCGTTTCTCGAAAAGATGGCCGAGCGCATTACCACCGGCAAAATTGAAACGCCGCCGCGCGTCGTCTCCGACGGCAAGCGCCTGCTGCTCGATTCCTACACCGCCGGCGACGAACCCTACATGCTCGCCTCCAACCTGCCCGAGGTGGCCGTGGTGGTCGACAAGGACCGCGTCAAAGCCGGCAAATATGCCATCAAGGAGCTCGGTTGCGATACGCTGATTCTCGACGACGGCTTTCAGTATCTGAAACTCGGCCATCGTCTCGACATTGCGCTGGTCGACCGCACCAATCCGTTTGGCGGCGGCCACCTGCTGCCGCGCGGCCTGCTGCGCGAGCCGATGCGCAACATTAAGCGCGCCGGCTTCATCTTCATCACCAAATGCGGCGAGCAGGGCGAACCCGAACTCAAAGAACAGCTGCGCCGGCTCAATCCCGTCGCCGAAATTTCGGAATGCCGCCACGCCGCCAAATATCTCAAGGATGTTTTCGGCGAAAAAACCTACGATCTCAACATGCTCAACGGGATGAAAATCGCGGCGGTATCCGCCATCGCGGTGCCGGAAAGTTTTGAGAAGGCCCTGCGCGGTTTCGGGGCGGAAATCGTCTATACCCGCCGTTTTGCCGACCATCACCGTTTCAGCCAGCAGGAAATCATCGATACCATCAACCAGAGCATTAAAAGCGGCGCCGAGGCCATTCTGACCACCGAAAAGGATGCCGTCCGCTTCCCGTTTGTTGAGCGCTGCGATGTTCCGGTGATCTATATGCGCGTCGAAATCGAGATGCTCAGCGGTGAGGAAGAATTCCTCGACTGGATTTCGCGCATCTGCTTCAAGTCCCCGCGCGTAAAGCAGGAGCTTTCGACGGCAAAAGAAACGGCGACCCTTGAGGAGGTCGCCGTTCCGCAGCAGATAAAGGAGAAAGAAAAAAATCCTGCCGCTTAAGTTGGAACTTTTGACTGAAACCGATCGCTCCCGTTCAATTTTAGTATGCCTAAAAAAGGCGCCCGCATTGCGGACGCCTTTTGTTTTGGGATGCCGGCGGGTTAGGCGTGGTATTCCTGAATCGCCTGAACATTCCAGTCGTTGTTCTTGATGTATTTGATCGCCTTGGCCGTCGCTTCCGCGCCGGACTGCGTGGTAACGATCGGCAGGCCGCGCAGAATGGCTTCGGAGCGGATCTTGATTTCATCCACACGGGAAACCGGGCCAGACGGCGTATTGATCAGCAGCTGCACGCTGTTGTCCTTCATCAGGTCAATAACGTTGGTGCCGTCCTCGGCCAGCTTGGCGGTAACGGTTGCCTTGAGGCCCGCTTCCTGCAGCACCTTGCAGGTGCCGGCGGTGGCAACCAGCTTGAAGCCCATTTCGGCCAGCTCTTTGGCAACGGCCACGATCCACGGTTTGTCGCGGTCTTTGCAGCTGACGAAGACCGTTCCTTCGGTCGGCAGTACCTGGCCGGCGGCCAGCTCGGCTTTCCAGAAGGCGAGCTCAAAGCTGGAGTCGATGCCCATCACTTCGCCGGTCGATTTCATTTCCGGTCCGAGGATCGGGTCGACGCCCGCAAAGCGGTTGAAGGGGAAGACGGCTTCCTTGACGGCATACCACTCAACCTTCGGCTCAAAGCCGACCATGCCGAGTTCCTTGAGCGTTTTGCCCATGGCAATCTGCGTGGCGAGGTTGGCCATCGGAACGTTGGTGGCCTTGGAAACATACGGAACCGTACGCGAGGCGCGCGGGTTGACTTCGATGATGTAAAACTCGTCGTCCTTCACCGCGATCTGTGCGTTCATCAGGCCCTTCACATTCAGCTCCATTGCCATGGCGGTGCAGGCTTCCTTGATGCGTGCGACCATGTCGTCGGAGAGGGTGTAGGGCGGAATCGAGCAGGCGGAGTCGCCGGAATGGATGCCGGCCTCTTCGACGTGTTCCATGACGCCGCCGACATAAACGTCGGTGCCGTCGCAGACGAGGTCGACATCGACTTCAATGGCATGTTCGAGGAAGCGGTCGATCAGCACCGGGAAGTCCGGGCTGGCGGCAAAGGCCGCGTTGACGAACGGTTCGAGTTCTTCCTCTTCGTAGGCGACCATCATGGCGCGGCCGCCGAGAACGAACGACGGACGGATCATGACCGGCAGGCCGATCTTTTCCGCAATGGCCTTGGCTTCTTCCAATGTGGTGGCCGTGGCGGATTCGGGCTGTTTCAGCTCCAGCTTGTTGAGCATCTGGCGGAAGAGTTCGCGATCTTCGGCGGCGGCGATGCTCTTCGGCGAAGTGCCGAGAATAGGAATGCCGGCTTCCAGCAGGCGGTCGGCCAGGTTGAGCGGGGTCTGGCCGCCCATCTGGACAATCATGCCGATCGGCTTTTCGGCTTCGTAGATGTTCATTACATCTTCGAAGGTGAGCGGCTCAAAGTAGAGCTTGTCCGAAGTGTCATAGTCGGTCGAAACGGTTTCCGGGTTGGAGTTGACCATGATGGCCTCGTAGCCCATCTCGCGCAGCGCCTTGACGGTGTGAACGCAGGAATAGTCAAACTCGATGCCCTGGCCAATGCGGTTCGGTCCGGAACCGAGAACGATGACGCTCTTCTTTTCGGTCTGGCGCGTTTCGTCGAGCTGGCCGCCGTAGGTGGAGTAAAAGTAGGGCGTGGAGGCCGCAAATTCGCCGGCGCAGGTGTCGACCAGGCTGTAGACCGGAATCAGGCTCAGCTCTTTGCGGAGCGCGCGGATATCGTTTCCGGTGCAGCCGCGCAGGGCGCCGATCTGCTCATCGGAGAAGCCGTTTTTCTTGGCTTTCTTCAGCAGGTCAAAATCGAGCTCCGCCGCATCGACGATCTCTTTTTCGATCTCAACAATCTGCAGGATTTGGTCGATAAACCACGGGTCGAGGCGGGTCATCTCCTGAATCTTTTCGATGGAGTACCCTTTCTTCAGACCGGTCTTGATCGCGATGGTGCGCTCGGTGCAGGTCGTGGTGAGGTAATCGTCGAGACGGTCCTGGTCCAGCTTGGCTTCGGCTTTGAGGTCGAGACCGTCGACACCGATTTCAAGCGAGCGGAAGGCTTTCTGCAGCGACTCCTTAAAGTTGCGGCCGATCGCCATCGTTTCGCCGACCGACTTCATGCTGACGCCGAGCGTCGGGTTGGCGGCCGGGAACTTTTCGAAGGTAAAGCGCGGCAGTTTGGTGACGACATAGTCGATCGACGGTTCGAAACAGGCCGGCGTCTCTTTGGTAATGTCGTTGGGCAGCTCGTCGAGCGTATAGCCGGACGCCAGTTTGGCAGCCAGTTTGGCAATCGGGAAGCCGGTCGCTTTGGAGGCGAGCGCGGATGAACGCGAGACGCGCGGATTCATTTCGATCACCGCCAGGCGGCCTGTTTCCGGATGAATGCAGAACTGGACGTTCGAGCCGCCGGTTTCCACGCCGATGATGCGCAGAACGGCCAGCGAGGCGTCGCGCATAATCTGGTATTCGCGGTCGGTCAGCGTCTGGGCCGGGGCGACGGTGATGGAGTCGCCGGTATGAATACCCATCGGGTCCATGTTTTCGATGGCGCAGATGATGACGCAGTTATCTTTCTTATCGCGCATCACTTCCATCTCATATTCTTTCCAGCCGAAGACCGATTCTTCGAGCAGGACTTCGGTGGTCAGCGAGGCCTTCAGACCGCCTTCGGCAATCTCCATCAGCTCGTCCATGGAGTTGGCAATACCGCCGCCGGTGCCGCCGAGGGTGAAGGAGGGGCGCACGATGATCGGGAAGTCGAGTTCTTCGGTCGCAACGCGGCGGGCTTCAGTCAAATCGTGCACTTCGTAGCTGCGCAGGGTTTCGATGCCGACTTCGGCCATCGCCTGTTTGAAGAGGTCGCGCTCTTCGCCGCGCATGATGGCGTCATATTTGGCGCCGATCATTTCCACGCCGTGCTTTTCGAGAATACCCTGTTCCACCAGCTTCATGGCGGTGTTGAGCGCGGTCTGGCCGCCGAGAGTCGGCAGGATCGCGTCGGGCTTTTCTTTGATGATGATCTTTTCCACCGCTTCGGGCGTGATCGGTTCGATGTAGGTGCGGTCGGCCGTGGCCGGATCGGTCATAATCGTCGCCGGGTTGGAGTTGATCAGCGAGATGGTGTATCCCTCTTCGCGCAGCGCCTTACACGCCTGCGTCCCGGAATAGTCAAACTCGCAGGCCTGACCGATCACAATCGGCCCGGAGCCGATAATCAGAATATGGTTAATGTCTTCTCTTTTAGGCATAATTTTATCCTCAACGCAAAGGCGCAAAGAGCGCCGAGTTTCGCAAAGTTAATTTATAAATCATTTACAATTCGATTAATCCCGTCCTTCAGCAACGGTTCATGGTAGTTGATCAGTAGGGCCAGTTTGATTCCGCTTAGTTTCAGATAGGTCAGGGTTTGAGCCTTGTCGATCCGCGAAACCGTTTCTACGGCCTTGTTCTCTACAATCACTTTGCCGTCCACCAAAAGGTCAATTCGGTAATCTGTCTTAAGCGTTTTATTCTTATAATTCAGGGGTTGATATTTCTGCCGCTCGTAAGGAATGTTGCGTAATTCCAGTTCATAGCAGAGGGCTTCCTCATAAGCACTTTCAAGAAGACCGGGGCCTAGTTGGCGATGAACTTCAATCGCCGCCCCGATAATTTCTTTTGAAAGTTCATTTTCTGTCATGCTTTGCGAGCCTTCGTTTCCTTTGCGGCTTTGCGTTTAAATTACTCCCACTCGATGGTGCTTGGGGGTTTGGAACTGATGTCGTAGCAGACGCGGTTCACGCCGGGAACCTCGTTGATGATCCGGTTGGAAATCGAATCCATCACGTCGTACGGCAGTTTGTACCAGTCGGCGGTCATGCCGTCGCGGCTTTCGACGGCGCGGACCGCCACGACGCTTTCGTAGGTGCGGTCGTCGCCCATGACGCCGACGGTCTGGATCGGCAGCAGCACAGCAAAATATTGCCAGACGTCGAGGTGGTTCGGCATCTTCATGATTTCTTCGCGAACGCGCAGGTCGGCCTGCTGAAGCACTTCGATGCGCTCGGGCGTGATATCGCCGATAATACGGACGGCGAGGCCCGGCCCCGGGAAGGGCTGGCGGTCGACGACATAGCTCGGCAGGCCGAGTTCGCGGCCGACCTCGCGCACTTCGTCCTTGAAGAGTTCGCGCAGCGGTTCAACGAGTTCAAACTGAAGGTCTTCCGGGAGGCCGCCAACGTTGTGGTGGCTCTTGATGGTGGCCGAGGGGCCGCCGATCGGGGAGACCGATTCGATGACGTCGGGGTAAAGCGTGCCCTGACCGAGGAATTTAACCTTGTCGCTCAGACCGCGCGCCTTTTCGGCAAAGACGTCGATGAAGGTGGTGCCGATAATCTTGCGCTTCTGTTCCGGATCGCTGACGCCGGCGAGTTTGCCGAGGAACAGGTCGCCGGCGCGCGCAACGTGCAGGTCGATACCGAAAGCGTTGCCGAAGAGCTCTTCGATCTCTTCGGTTTCGCGGTAGCGCATCAGGCCGTTGTCGACATAGACGCAGTGGAGCTGGTCGCCGATAGCCTTATGGAGCAGGGCGGCCACAACGGAGGAGTCAACCCCGCCGGAGAGGCCGAGCAGGACGTGGTCGTCGCCGACCTGATCCTGAATCTGCTTCACGGTGCTTTCGATAAACTTGGACATTTCCCAGTCGCCGGAGCAGCCGCAGATTTTGAAGGCAAAGTTCCAGAGCATCTCCTTGCCCTGCGGCGTGTGGACCACTTCCGGGTGGAACTGGACGCCGAAAATGTTGCGCTCAAGGTTCTGCATTGCGGCGAAGGGGCAGTTGTCGGATTCGGCGACGGCTTCGAAACCTTCGGGAATCGCTTCAACCTTGTCGCCGTGGCTCATCCAGACCTGCAGGTCGGGGGAGAGGCCCTTGAAGAGCGGCGAGTCTGTGGTGATCTGCATCATGGCCTTGCCGTATTCGCGCTTGTCGGAGCCGAATACTTTTCCGCCGAGCGTATGGGCGGTGAGCTGCATGCCGTAGCAGATGCCGAGCACCGGAATGCCGAGATCAAACAGGGCGGGGTCGCACTTGGGCGAGTCGGCGTCCGGTACGCTGCACGGGCCGCCGGAAAGGACGATGCCCTTGGGCGCGCGCTTTTTGAGCTCTGTGGCGGTGGTGTCGAAGCGGATAATTTCGCAGTAGACCTTCTGCTCGCGCAGACGGCGGGCGATCAGCTGCGTGACCTGAGAGCCATAGTCGAGAATGGCGATCCATTCGGGATGATTCATTATTTATATTCCTTCATTAAGTCGATGAACTCCTCGAAGAGGTAGAACGGGTCGTGCGGGCCGGGGGCGGCTTCCGGGTGATACTGCACGCAGAAGAGCGGTTGCTGTTTGTGCTGCAGGCCGGCCACGGTGTTATCATTGAGGTTGACGTGCGTGACTTCGGCCACTTCCGGGTTCACGGTGTCGGCGTCGATGCAGAAACCGTGGTTGTGCGACGCGATTTCCACTTTCGTGGTGCGCAGGTCCTGAATCGGCTGGTTGCCGCCGCGATGACCGAATTTCAGTTTAAAGGTGTCGGCGCCGAGCGCGCGGCCGAGCATCTGATGACCGAAGCAGATGCCGAACATCGGAATCT
>CAZABK010000084.1:0-11974 GCA_964483355.1 uncultured Verrucomicrobiota bacterium
AGCCGTTTGGTAAACAACAGGTCGGGCTCGGCCGACCAGACGCCGAGAATACCGCCGGGGCGGAGCGCGGCCTTGGCAGCGGCGATCCCGCCGCGGGTATAGAGCCGGTCGTTGCCTTCGTGCGTCAGGCCGTCGGGACCGTTGTCGACATCAAGCATGATCGCGTCGTAGGCGCCGGCCGCCTCCTTAATGACGAGGCCGACATCCGATTCGCGGACCGTCACGCGCGGATCCTCCAGCGGACGCCCCGCCAGCTCGGCCAGATGGGTGCGGTTCCACTCCACCACCGCCGGAACCAGTTCGGCAATGACCACTTCGGCGTTGTCGCCCAAATGATCCAGCGCTGCGCGCAGCGTAAAGCCCATGCCCAGCCCGCCAATCAGCACGCGCGGCTCCTGGCGGTCGGCAACGCGCTCGCAGGCCAGCTCGGCCAGCGCATCTTCCGAGCCATGCATCCGGTTGTTCATCAGCTCTTCGTTCTTTACCGAAATGGAAAATTCGTGCGCGCGCTGATACAGCTTCATTTCGCCGCCGTCGCCGGGCACTTCCGTTTTATCGAGTAATACCCATGGATTCATGATTCGCCGCCTTTTCTACGTATTCACTGCTTATTTTTGACAGGATGAACAGGACCTACAGGATGTTCCGTCAAATAAATGCAACATCGTTGCAAACAAGCGCGGGATAGTGCTTCCAATGCCCGCAAAACGCAAGCAAG
The DNA here is from genome assembly GCA_964483355.1 of uncultured Verrucomicrobiota bacterium. Lineage (GTDB taxonomy): Bacteria > Verrucomicrobiota > Kiritimatiellia > Kiritimatiellales > Pontiellaceae > Pontiella. Next base: position 719 of record CAZABK010000084.1, read on the forward strand.
GCGCAATGAAGTTTTAGAATTGTCAGATGGGACTGACCTGCCCCCATGGTTTGGACAGAACCTAATGAGAGTCCTGGCGGCTTAGGTTTCCGTTACGGGGCGATGACGGCAAAGAGCATGGCGGCGATGACGGGTTGCACAATAAATGTCGACGACGATCGTTTAATGGATTACAAGCAACCCGAACCAGGAGGGAATAATGAAAAAGCTCGTTACTCTATTCGTTCTGATCGCCGCCGCAGTCCAAGCGCAGGACGGCTACCGCACGTTTACCGCCGGCGATGGCCGCACGCTGGAGGCCAAGCTTATTTCCTACGATTCCAACTCCGGCAAAACCACCATCGAACGCAAAGACCGCAAGCGGATTACCGTCGCCGCAACCGCCTTTTCGGAAAAGGACCAGCGCCACATCGCAAAGTGGGCCGCCGGACAAATCTTTCTGTCGGAGAGCAAACTCAAGCTCGACCTCGAACGCGACGAGGTCAAAAGCACCAAAACCGACCTGACGATCAACCTCGAAGACTATAGTAACATGCGCGGCGGATCGGGAACGCGCAACGTCGGCACCGACAAAAAGACGCAATACCGCTTTTTGCTTTCGCTCAGCAATACCGGCGGCCTGCCGCTCGAGCGGATTTCGATGGATTACCGCATCTACTATTCCCAGGAAAAGGCGGTGAAGGATAAGGAAAAATCGGAGGCGCAGGCGGACGATCGCCCGGACATTTATGAGGCCGTCGAACAGCAGAAGGTACGCGAAGAGCGTGGCACCATTAAACTGATCGAACCGCGCGCAACCAAAGAGGTCGCCACCAAAAGCGTCACCGTTCTCAACCGCACCGTCAGCGGACGCGGCATTGAGAGTAGGATCAACCTTGAAGGCGAGCTGCACGGCGTCTGGATCAGACTAACCATGAAAGGGCCGGACAACGAAAAGCTGGTCCGCGAAATTGCCTATCCGCCGAGCATTCCGAAAAAGTTTCCGTGGAACGCCGACGAAGAGCAGGTTGTTCAATAAGCCTCAGAAACTGATTTTCACCACAGAGGGCACAGAGAAAATTCCTCCGTGAACTCTGTGTCCTCGAGCGACGCATCGCGAGTCTGAAAGACAACCGGGTGGTAATAAAACAGCAGTACGAATGGCTGATGATTATTCGTTGTGGTACGGATGGCCTTCGACGACGGTGAAGGCGCGGTAGAGCCCTTCGAGCAAGACAATGCGCGCGACGCCGCCGGCCATTACCAGCGAAGAGAGCGACCACACCGCGGCGGCCTTTTGCCGGACCGATTCCGCCAGCCCCAGCGCGCCGCCGACCACGATCACCATGCGCCGCCTGCCGCCGAGCGGATAGTCGCCGCGGCGCGATGCCTTCAGCAGCTCCGCCATTTCGAGCGTCTGGATCTTTTTGCCGCGCTCGTCGCAGGCAACCAGATAGTCGCCCTCTTTCAGCTGCTTAAAGATCCGCTCCGCCTCGGCCTCCTTGGTCTGCTCCGGCGTGCGCGACGAAACCTTCTCGTCCTTGTATTCGAGCACGTCGACGCCGAACGGTTTCAGGCGCTTGATGTATTCCTCCTGCGCCGCAGCCAGCGCCTTGGGCTTAATCTTTCCGGGAAGTAAAATACAGATCTTCATGCCGTGCTTTATGCCCTAACAATGGTTGCAAAAAAAGAATTTACTCCACCCACCCGATCCACCACCGTTGCAGTTCATGATGGCGAAAACAAAATGGCTGCTGCTGACGGCCGGGATGGTGCTGACCGGGCTGGCGGCGCTCGGCGTGGTGCTGCCCCTGCTGCCGACCACGCCGCTGCTGCTGCTCGCGGCGGCCTGCTTTGCCAACTCGTCCGAAAAATATCACCGCTGGCTGCTGGAGCACCCTGTCTTCGGGCCGTTCATTCGCAACTGGCAGGAAAAGCGCTGCATCCCCCGGCGGGCCAAAATGATCGCCGTCATCTCCATCCTGCTTTTCGGCGGCTATGCCATCGGCTTTGCGATCGACCATCTGCCCTTGCGTATTATCGGCGGCGCCGTGCTGCTGATCGGCCTGGTCGTTGTTCTCCGCATCAAGGTGTGCGACGATCGCGATCGGCAGCCGACACCCCGGAATGGAGCCTGACGATCCACACCGCCTCTTCCGAGGCAAGGTAAAGGTACAGGATTAGTCTCGGCATTTGCGCGGCGGGTGCTATCGTTCCCGCCGCATGAACCACTGGAAGCAAAAATTCAGACTGCGGCTGCCGGCCATCATCCTGTTGGCGGCCACTGTTTTTTTCTGGGCGCTCTACGACCGCTACGAGCCGGCCGGCCCCGTCCTGCTTCAGGCCCCCGCCCTCGCCGATGCCGACTATGCCCGCGGCGACTGCACCGAAACCAACGGCCTTTTCACGCTCAAGGTTCCCGCACAAAAAACCGCACGCATCAACTTTACCGTCCCCGGCGCCACCGAATACACGCACCTGCAGGCGCGCGGCCGCATCAAAACCGACGCCGTCGTCCGCGGGAAATATGCGTGGGGCTGCGCCCGCCTGCTCCTGTTGCAGTTTGACCGAAACAACAAATGGATTCCCGCCACCCACAGCGTGGCGGCCCGGGAAAAAACCGCCGACTGGAAAACCCACGAAGAAATTTTTGAACTGCGGCCCGAAACCGTCCGCGTCGACCTCAGCCTCCAGCAGATCGGCAAATCCGGCACGGTCTGGTTTGACGGCATCAAGGTCCAGCCGGTCCGCTTGCGCGCCTCGTTCATCTGGTGGCGGATTGTTTTCGCCGCGCTTTGGATCGGCCTAGGCATTCTCTATTTTCCGCGCTGCCGCCTGCATAAACGCCGCCTGAAGCTGCTCATCCTGCTCAACGTCCTCGCGATTCTCGCCGGCGCCCTGATGCCCGGAAAATGGATCGAAGGTTCCAGCCAGCATCTCAAGCAAAGCCTCACCAAAGCATTTGCCAAACCGCCCCAATCCGCGCCACCCAAAGCGCCGACAGCCAAACCCGCCCCGAAGCCGGAAACCGAAACCAAACGGATCGACCGCTTCAACGAACTGGTCGGCGGCACCCACCGGATCGGCCACTTCGGCCTGTTTGCCTCGCTCTGTTTTCTGGTCTACTGCTCCGCCGCGCTGGAGCGCCAGCCGTGCGGCTACTATCTCAAGGTGGCGCTCGACCTGCTGCTTTTCGCCGCCATCTCCGAAGCACTCCAGTTTCTGACGTTCGACCGCTCGGCGGGCCTGAGCGACCTGCTCACCGACATCTACGGCATGGCCGCCGCCTTCGCCCTCTTCCTGCTTTGTTCAAAAATCCGTAGCATTGCCGCGCGGCATGTTTAATCCACAGATTACACAGCGCGGCTCAGCCGCAATCAAATTTAACAACCGTGAATCAACGTGAATGAACATCAATTTAAGTTTCGGGTTCCTGATATTTACGTCCATCAATGTTCATTCACGGTTTAAAAACTTCCACCTTGGGGATCTGCGTAATCTATGGGCACTTTGGCTCGAACGGTAAAATGGCGACCGGCAGTGCCACGCGCTTTTTTATTCCCATGGCGGCGATAAGACGGAATACTGCGCGTCATCCAATTTGAAACGAGGCTTTATGGACAACGAAAAAATCATGGTGATTTCAGTGATGGACCGGGACCGCCCGGGCATCGTGGCGGAAGTGACCGAAGGCATCAGCGCCCTCGGCGGCAACCTGGCCGACCTGCGCGAATCGGTGCTGTGCGGCTACTTTACGATGATTCTGGTGGCGGGCTTTCCGGCCGACGTTTCGGCCGAGCAGGTGGAACAAAAGCTGACCGAACAGACGTCGTCGCACGTGGCGGTAGCGCCGGCAAAGGATTCGCTGAGCGCGCCCGAAAATACGGAACACGCCTATGTCCTCTCCGCCGTCGGCCAGGACCGCGTCGGCCTCGTGGCACAGGTGTCGCGCTTTTGCTGCGACCGCGGCGTCAACATTCTCGACCTCGCCTCGCACGTCGACGGCGCCCAATACACCATGATGCTTCAGGTCGACCTTTCCGGCATTGAAACCCTCACCGATTTCCAGGCCGAACTTTCCGCGTTCGGGAAAACCACCGGCCTCAACCTGGTGCTGCAGCACAACGATATTTTTAGAGCCACCAACGAGATCTAGACTGAAACCTGAAATTTGAAACTGGAAACCTGAAATGATTCGATCCGACCAGATTCTTAAGACCGTTGAAATGATCCAGAAGGAAAACCTGGATGTACGCGCCGTGACGATGGGCATCAACCTGCTCGACTGCCGCACCGGCGACGCCGAAACAACGGCGCAGAAAATTGAAGACAAAATCAAACTGCTTGCCGGCAATTTTGTGGAAACGTGCGACCGCATCGGCGGCAAGTATGGCGTGCCGGTGGTCAACAAACGCATTTCGGTTACACCGATGGCGCACGTCGGCGCGGGCTTTTCGCGCGACGGCTTTGTCCGGCTGGCGCAGGCGCTTGACAATGCGGCCGCGGAAGTCGGTATCGATATTATCGGCGGCTATTCCGCCAACGTTGAAAAGGGCATCAGCCAGGGCGACGCCAGCCTGATCGCCGCCGTCCCCGAAGCACTGGCGACCACCAGCAAAGTCTGCTCGTCGATCAATGCCGGCTCAACGCGCCACGGACTGAATATGGAAGCCGTCGCCCTGCTCGGCCAAACCGTCAAAGATGCCGCAGCGGCGAGCATCGACACCAACGGTTTCGGCGCGGCCAAGTTTGTCATCTTTGCCAACCAGCCCGGCGACAATCCGTTTATGGCCGGCGCGATCCATGGCCTCGGCGAAGCCGAAGCGGTCATCAATGTCGGCGTCAGCGGCCCCGGCGTGATCGCCCGCGCGCTGGAGCGCAAGATTGCCGACGAAGGCGCCGACAACCTAGGGCTCGATGATCTGGCCGAAGAGATCAAGCAGGCCACCTTCCGCGTCACACGCTGCGGCGAGCTGATCGGCCGGCAGGTGGCAGAAACCCTCGGTCTGCCCTTCGGCGTGGTGGATCTTTCGCTGGCCCCGACCCCGTCGGTGGGCGACAGCGTCGGCGAGATTCTGAAGATTCTGGGCGTCGATTCCATCGGCGCGCCGGGCTCGACGGCGATCGTGGCGATGCTTAACGATGCGGTGAAAAAGGGCGGCTCGTTTGCCTCGCAGAGCGTCGGCGGTTTGAGCGGCGCGTTTATTCCGGTGATGGAAGATTCCGAGCTGGCCGAGGCGGTCGAATCCGAAGCCCTGATTCTCGAAAAGCTTGAGGCAATGACCTGCGTCTGCTCGGTCGGCCTCGATATGGTTCCGATTCCCGGCAGCACCGACGCCGAAACGGTCGCGGCGATCATTGCCGACGAACTGATGATCGGCGTCATCAATTCCAAAACAACCGCAGCGCGCCTGATTCCGGTGCCCGGAAAAGAGGTCGGCGAATTTGTATCTTTCGGTGGCCTGTTTGGCGAAAGTGTGGTACTATCAGTGCGTAACACGGGCAAGTCGAGTCGGTTTGTCCGTTTCGGCGGCCGGATTCCGGCGCCGATCCATAGCCTGAAAAATTAAGCCCGGAAGGAGGGCGCGATGAGAAAGCAGTACCTGTTCGGCATGTTCGTTCTCTGTTTTTTCGTGTGGGCCGTCGTCGTGGACAATGTGGTGTTGCCGTCCATGAACAGCCTGAGTCAGGATGTGGGAGCGTATTCCCGCTACCGCGTCAAAAAGTGGGGCACGGGCGGCAAGCTTGATCTGGTGCAGGACGAGCTGCTGATCTATGCCGTGGTCAAGGACCGCGAGCAGCTCTACTACATGGAGCATACGTCCAACTTTGAGGCCACGCTCAAATACCTTGAACCGGGAACCCCCGTTCAACTGCGCTACACCACCCGCTTTCCAAAGTTCTGGAAACGGCACCTCTATGATCTGCGCACTCAGGGCATTTCACAGCTGAGCTATTCCCCCGCCCAGCTGATGATCAAGCAGCAGGAGATCTGGAAGTTTACCGGCATTATGGGCGGTATCTTCCTGGTGCTGGCCGTGCTGGGACTGCTTAATAAGCCGCGCAAAAAATGAAGCGCATCGCGATCTTATTGATGCTGGCCGCGACAATTTCGGCCGGAGCGAAGGAAGCAACGATGGAAAAGGCGGTTTTTGCGGCGGGTTGTTTTTGGGGCGTGGAAGCGATCTTTCAGCGGCTCGACGGCGTAGTCGACACCACCGTCGGCTATACCGGCGGCACCACCGAAAATCCGACCTATAAGGAGGTGTGCCGCAAAGATACCGGCCACGCCGAAGCCATCGAAATTGTCTACGATCCGGCGAGGGTTTCCTACGAAGAACTGCTCGCCTATTTCTGGCGGCTGCACGACCCGACGACACTCAACCGCCAGGGGCCCGACATCGGACCGCAATACCGCTCCGCCGTTTTTTATTACACACCCGTGCAAAAAGCCGCCGCGGAAAAGGTGAAGGCCGAGGCCCAGAAAAAGTGGAAACAACCCATTGTCACCGAAATTGTTAAAGGCGGCATTTTTTATCCCGCCGAAGCCTATCATCAGGACTATTTAAAAAGCCGCGGCATCCACCACACCGGTTGCCACTATCTGCGCGACTGAACAGCATGACCGAAGAAAAAGAACTCCCCTACTCACCCGGCGAAGAGCTGGCGCATTCCATCACCCATGGCGTCGGTTTTTTCATCGGCATCGCCGTGCTGGTGCTGCTCGTCGTCTTTTCCGCGCTGCGCAAGAGCGCATGGGAAGTCGTCAGCTGCTCGGTTTATGGAACCACCTTTATTCTGCTCTACCTCGGCTCCACCCTCTACCATTCCGCGCGCCGGCCGCGCACCCGCAAAATTTTCAAGGTGATCGACCACGCCGCCATCTATCTGCTCATCGCCGGCACCTACACGCCCTACGCGCTTGCGCCGCTGCGCGGCACCCTCGGCTGGACCATCTTCGGCGCCATCTGGGGCTGTGCGCTGGTCGGCATTCTCTACAAAGCTTTTTTCGCCGGCCGCTTCAAGGCGCTTTCGCTGGCCAGCTATCTCTTTATGGGCTGGTTCTGCATCATCGCCATCAAGCCACTCTTTGACGGACTCGGCACCACCGGCTTCATCTTTCTTGCCGCGGGCGGCCTCTGCTATTCCGTCGGCGCGATCTTTTACGCCATGAAATCGCTGAAGTGGTCGCACACCGTCTGGCACCTCTTTGTCCTCGCCGGCAGCATCTGCCACTTTTTCAGCATCCTCTTCGGAATCGCATTGTAATCCACCGGCGAGACGCGTAAGAATCCGGCTTCCGATTTTCAACGAAAGGGACGAGGACTTATGAATGTACAGATTAAACGCGCGCTCCTGAGCGTATTCGACAAGGCAGGCATCATCGACTTTGCACGCCATCTGCATGAAATGGATGTAGAGCTGCTCTCCACCGGCGGAACCGCCAAAGCCATCCGCGACGCCGGCATCCCGGTGAAGGATGTTTCCGAATTTACCGGCTTCCCGGAAATGCTCGACGGCCGCGTAAAAACCCTCACGCCGCAGGTGCATGCCGGCATCCTCTACATGCGCGACAACGAAGAGCATGTGAAGACCATGGAGGAATACGAACTCGGCCAGATCGACCTCGTCTGCGTCAACCTCTACCCCTTCGAAGAAACCATCGCCAAAGAAGGCGTCACGCTCCCCGAAGCCATCGAGCAGATCGACATCGGCGGCCCGACCATGATCCGCTCCGCCGCCAAGAACATGAAGTTTGTCAGCGTCGTCACCGATCCCGCCGACTATGCGCAGGTCATTTCCGAAATGAAGGAAAACGGCGGCGCCACCACCGAATCGTTCCGCTTCATTCTCGGCCAAAAGGTTTATGCGCGCGCCGCGGAATACAACGCCGCCATCGCCAGCTACCTCGCCGAGCAGGTTGCCGAGCAGAAACTCGCCAAGCCGTTCGTCAAGGCCTACTCCGACGGCACCGAACTGCGCTACGGCGAAAACTCGCACCAGAAAGCCTGGCTCTACACCGACGCCGAATCGCGCGAATCCTCCATTGCCCACACCGAAGTGCTCCACGGCAAGGAGATGAGCTACAACAACTATGTCGACGGCGACGGCGCGCTCGAAGCCGTTAAGGATCTTTCCGGCAAACCCGGCGTCTCCGTCATTAAACACACCAACCCCTGCGGCTATGCCACCGGCGAAACCCTCGCCGAAGCCTTTGAGGCCGCCTGGGCCGGCGACCCGATCTCCGCCTTCGGCTCCGTGATCGCCGTTACCGAACAGGTCGACCTCGATACCGCAAAATGCCTCGACGGCCGCTTTATTGAAGCAATCATCGCCCCCGGCTATGCCGAAGACGCGCTTGATCACCTGATGAAGAAAAAAAATCTGCGTATCCTCAAGCTCCGCAAGCCGATGGGCAAAGCCCTGCCGCAGCGCATGGTCAAGCAGATCAACGGCGGCCTGCTCGTGCAGGATCTCGACATCGAAACGCAGGCCAAGTGGGAAGTCCCCACCGCGGCGCCGTTCGACGAATCCAAGAAGGAGCTGGCGCTCTTCGGTATCGCCGCGGCCAAGCACACCAAGTCGAACGCCATCGTGCTGGTACAGGAATACAAGCCCGGCCAGTTCCGCGTCCTCGGCATGGGCGCCGGCCAGCCTAACCGCGTGGATTCGCTCCGCAAGCTCTCCGTCTCCAAGGCCGTCGAAAACCTGAAGACCGAAAACTCGGACATCACCGAAGAAGAAATTCAGAAGATCATCGGCGAATGCGTCTTTGTTTCCGAAGCCTTCTTCCCGTTTGCCGACAGTATCGAAGCGGCCGACGAAATGGGTGCGAAGTTTATCGTCCAGCCCGGCGGCTCGATCCGCGACGACGAAGTGATTGAAGCCTGCAACAAATGCGGCATGGCCATGGCCCTCACCGGCATGCGCCACTTCAAACACTAAACAGCAAACTCCAACACTGTTGCAAAACCCGCTCCCGCCGAGCGGGTTTTGTTGTTTTATAGGTTGCACATCTGAAAAATGAGCGTATAACCGCGCTTCGTTTTGCAGAACCACGCTAAAGAGTTCTGTTCATTCGGGGTCGATTTCTTGCGATGGGCGTGGGGAGCATGGCTTCGAGTAATGCGGCCACCATGCCGCCCAAAGGAAGCTATGAAATTCTCCGACTTGGGGCTGAGCCCCGATACGCTTAAATCGATTGAAGCCCTCGGCTTTGAAACCCCCACTCCGATTCAGGAAAAGGCGATTCCGATTCTGCTCGAAGGCGAAAAGGACTTTGTGGGCCTGGCCTCCACCGGCACCGGCAAAACCGCCGCCTTCGGCCTGCCGCTGCTCGAACGCGTCGATCCCGCCGGCGAGCTGCCGCAGGGCATCATTCTTTCGCCGACCCGCGAGCTCTGCCTGCAGATTGCCGACGACCTGAAAAAGTTTGCGCGGCACCAGAATGTTAAAATTACCGCGGTTTACGGCGGCTCCAATATTTCCACCCAGATCCGCGACCTGAAACGCGGCACCCAGATTATTGTCGCCACGCCCGGCCGCCTGCTCGACCTGATCGAACGCCGCGCCGCCAAACTGGATCAGGTTTCGGTGGTGGTGCTCGACGAAGCCGACGAAATGCTCAACATGGGCTTCAAAGATGAGTTGGACGCCATTCTGGAAAAGGCGCCGGAAAGCCGCGTCACCTGGCTCTTCTCCGCCACCATGGCCAAGGGTGTCGCCCGCATTGCGGCTAACTATCAGCACGATCCGATGGAAGTTTCCGTCGGCGGCCGCAACGAAGCGGCCGCCAATATTGAGCACTTTTGCTTTATGGTTCACGAGCGCGACCGCTATCCGGCGCTGAAACGTATTCTGGACTATCTGCCGGAAATCTACGGAGTAATCTTCTGCCGAACCCGTGCGGAAACGCAGACGGTGGCCGAAAAGCTGATGGCCGACGGCTATTCCGCCGAGGCGCTGCACGGCGATCTTTCTCAAGCACAGCGCGATACAGTGATGCGCAAGTTCCGCGGCAAAACCGTTCAGATGCTCGTGGCCACCGATGTGGCGGCGCGCGGTATCGATGTGAACGACATCACCCACGTGATTCACTATAAGCTGTCCGACGAAACCGCGGCCTACACGCACCGCTCCGGCCGCACGGCGCGCGCCGGCAAATCGGGCGTCTCCATTGCGCTGATCAACATGCACGAGCGCCGCCGCATCGCCGAGCTCGAGCGCCGCAACAACATTCAGATCAAACTCGAAAAGATTCCGGATGCAAAAGCCATCTGCGAAAACCAGCTGCTTGCGCTGATCCACCGCGTCGTGGAGATTGAGGTGAACGAGGAGGAGATCAAAGATTATCTCCCGCCGGCCTACGAGGCACTCTGCCACCTCGATAAAAAGGAAATCATCAAGCGCTTTGTCGCCGCCGAGTTTAACCACTTCCTCGACTATTACCGCGACGCCGAGGACATCAACGCCAAATCTAAACCGCGCCGCGAACGTCAGCCCGGCCAGCAGCGCTCGGCCAACGCCAAGCGTAACCGCAATATGGAGGCCTACGACACCAAGCGCTTTTCCATCAACGTCGGCCGCGTCCACAAAGTCAATGCCGGCGCGATTGTCCGCCTGGTCTGCGAAAACAGCGGAATCAAATCCAACCAGATCGGCGCGATTGATCTCGGCCGCGACATGTCCCAGTTTGAAGTTTCCAAGGATGCCGCCAACGCGATCCGCAAGGGCATGCAGAATATGAAGCTCGACGGCCGCAAGGTCAGCATCCGCTCGGCCGACGGCCGCGGCAACCGTCGCTCCCAGCCGCGCAAAAAGCGGGACTAGGTTGTCGGGGCGGATTCCGCCCCCTGCTTCCGGCTTGTCAGCGAAGGATCAGTCAGCTTCATGGCCAACAGCCAGAGCAGCAGAAACGGCAGCGTACCAATCGGGAAATTAAAAAGGACCATAGCGAGGCCGTTCCACGACATCTCCAGCGAGAGCGAACGCAGCAGGCTGCTGAAGAGCCCCACCGCCAGCATTTTCCAGATTCGTTGTTTCCAGCTTTGAGAAAGATAGGCGTATGCCAGCGCCGGAATGGTGATGGCGCAATTGATCAGGCTTACAAAATCAAAACCCCGCGCGCCGAGACCGAGTTCGCTAAAAAGATGAACGGGGAAAAACATGAAGATGATTCCCAACAGAATCCCCGGAAGAAATACAAACGGTTTCCAGCGGTAGCGATGGACCATTTCTATTGTGAGCGAAAGGCAAAAGCCAAAGGCGGCCCCTCTG